>JADDPR010000004.1 GCA_016781775.1 Rubrobacter sp.
AACGTGCGAAGGCGAGTCGTTCGCCCGCGTTGTCCTCGCGCGCCGTGTCGTCATCCTCGCGAGGCGCGACGTTGTGGTAGATGAGCGTACCCGCGGGCGCCTCATTCAGTCCTAATTGGGCGACGCAAAAGCCCGCAGCGAGCGTCGCAAACGGCGGCACGGGCGTGAGCAGCGGCTCGGCGTCAGGAAGATACATCCGCATCCGTTGCACCACTTCAGCGAACGCGAGATCGCCATAGCCATAGTCGGCAATGATGTGCACCAACATGGTCGTTCCTCCCCCGTAACACACTGCTGTTGGCCGTCACTGCTCAGGAGACCGCGCTGCCCGTTTCTCGGACACAGAACGCTTGGCCTCAAGAATCCATCACCCCCTGGGCGGTCTCGCTGACGATGAGATCGACCACATCCTCCCACCGCCCGGCGCGCTGATAGGCCCACCGCTGCCGCTGGGCCCCAGTCCCGCGTTGGAGCGTCATGCGTACCAGGGCGGCAACCTCATCCCAGTCGCCCTCTTCCTCGAGCGCTGGCCGGACAAAGGTGAGCAATTGCTCGACCAGCTGTCGCGCAGGGACGCTGCTCCCCGCCAGAACATCGATCAAGGTCGCCTCGAGCCCGTACCGAGCAGCTCGCCAATGGGCGGCGCGGAGCAGCTCCGGCCGTGCGGCGACCACGGGCACGTGCGCCACCCACTGCTCATAACAGGTCCGAACAAGCCCACGCGTCAGACCAGCAATCATCACGGCTTCGTCCACCGTAAGGCAGACATCGGTGACGCGAAATTCAATCGTCGGGAACCGGGCGGGCAAGCGGATGTCCCAGTAAATGTTGGTCGCGTCCTTAATGCTTTCGGTTGTCACCAACGTCTCAACGAGCTGGTCATATTCGGCGAGCGACTCAAACAGCACCGGCGGTCCGGCCATTGGGAAGCGGCTCCAGAGTTCGGTGCGAAAACTCGCATAGCCGGTGTCCTCGCCCTGCCAAAAGGGCGAGTTGGCGGCGAGCGCGAGCAGGGGGGTGAGCCAGATGCGGGCGCGATTCATGACCGCGAGGGCTGCAGCACGGTCCGGTATACTCACATGGACGTGGCACCCGAAGATCACAAGTTCGCGGGCCAGTCGTTGGAAATGGTGACTGAGCCCCTGATACCGTGCTTTGGGGGTTGTTTGCTGGGCCCGCCAATTGGAGAACGGGTGCGTGCCCGCTGCCCCGAGCCTGTCACCATGTTTGGCCGCCGTGTCAATCAAGGTGCGGCGGGCCTGCGTCAGCGCGGCTCGGACATCGGCTAAGGTGGCACACACGGCAGTCGCCGCCTCGATTTGTGACTGCATCAGTTCAGGCTGGACATCGTCGCCAAGGGCTGCTTGGGCACCGTGGAGCAGACGCTCCGCGTCCGGCTGCAGTTGACGGGTGGTGGCATCAATGACCTGGTATTCCTCTTCCACGCCAATCGTCCACGCGTCCTGCACTGCCATTTTGTTCACTCCTCACGCACCACGCCTTGTCCACGACTAGCCGCGGTTCCCTAGCGTTGATCGCTACCAAAGAGTGTGCCAATAGGCCGATTCGTGCTGGACGACTCCGTCGATACGCCGTGCTACATTTATCTGAGC
>JADDPR010000466.1:0-5545 GCA_016781775.1 Rubrobacter sp.
GTCCGGCTGGGCGTTGTACTGGAACTGCTTGGTGTGTGAGAACACCTTGTTCCTCTCTCGTCTACTACACGACCCGCAGGAAACAAAAGCGCCTCAACACTCCTGACATTCCTGCATCGTCACAATGCTGCCCTACGATGGCATTTTTGTCTATGGGTCAAAATATGCAAATATCTGTTGCCTATTAGGCGAATATGTTGCCTGTAGTATCGATTCCCGGGGGCGTGTGGCGCCAAACGTCCCGCGTGTACACTGGGGTCATGGCTAACGAACGTACGGACCGGTTGCAGTACGACCTTTCCAAGATCGGGACGCGCTTGCGCGCGTTGCGCAGGGAGCGGAGTTGGACGTTGGAGGATCTGGCGGAGCGCACGGGGCTCTCGCGGGCGTATCTGTCCAGGATGGAGGGCGGAGAGCGGCAGCCCTCGCTCTCCGCCCTCTCCGAGGTGGCGCACGCCTACGGCATCAGCTTCTCCTCGCTTTTCGTGCCGGAGCCGGAGGTCCAGAACGGGGTGATCGTACGGGGGCGGGACGCTGCGGTGCAGCGCGGGCGGGGCCTGCTGTACTCAAGGCTCTCCACGAGCGACTGGGCGTTCAACCTGCAGCCGATGCAGGTGGTGGTGCCGGCGGAGCGCGACGAGGGCGAGGCGCTTTATCACCACGAGGGGGAGCAGTGGTTGTACGTGCTCTCCGGCAAGCTCGGCTTGAATTTATCGGGGGAGGACTCCGTGCTCGAGCCGGGGGACGCGGCCCACTTCGACGCGGACCAGCAGCACCGGCTCACGGCCCTCGACGGTCGGGACGCGGAGATCATACTCGTGGCCTGCGCCGTCCCGTACCTCCTCCTGAGGAGCTACCTCTAGGACAAACGGGAGCCCGCCGCGGGCTAAGGGACTCACGACCTGGAGAGAGGCCCTACTCGTCCCCCGACTGCGATCGAAAGGCGCCGAGGAAATTTTCCCGGCTCGGCCACGCGACGTCCAGCGGCCCGCTGCTGTTGACCCCCTCCGGCACCGGGTCCAGCGCCACCTTCCGTATGCCCGCGTAAGGGCCGCGCAACAGTGGTGCGAGCTCCCCGACCGTGGTCTCCCTGAGCCTCCACTCCCCTTCCCTGCCAAGGAGCCGCAGAAAGAGCCTGGCCTCCTGCTCGAACCCGAAGATCGGCAGGGCCTCGCCGCCGTCTCCGTCGGAGAGGGTCATGAGGTCGGCGTCCCCGTCCCTCGCCAGCACCCAGATTGTTCGTCTCTTCCTATCCCCTACCGTCACCCTACCCCGCTCTCCTCAACAGCGCGGGGAGCTCGGGCAGGCCGGAGACCAAGATCAAACCCCGTTCCTCCCGTAGGGCGCGCGAGCATAAGCCTTGCGCCGTTCGCACATGCCTCCACCTGCCGATCCTCCTAGCGCTGCCGGTAGCGGTCCACCCCTTTTGACCAACCGCAACCCAGCTTATGTCGCTTGCGTGCAAGGGCATATAGCCCCGCGCCACGGAGATGGAAGTTTAACAAAGTACACCAAAGTGCAACAAGTGCGTTTGTGGACGGCGGGTCGATGGACGCTAGTATGCGGGTGGGTTTTTAGCTCGCGACGTGGCCGGGAGCAGCAGGGGGACGTGGTAGGGGTGTGTCCTGATGGGAACAGGGATCTCATGGGCGTCGAGAAGGTCGCCGGGTACCTGGGGGTAGGCCGGGTTACGGTCTACCGTTGGTGCCGCGAGGGACGCCTGCCCTGCCTCAAGGTAGGGAAATACTGGCGGGTGCGGCGTGGGGCCCTGGGGGACTTCCTCAGGCGCGGCTAGAGGCCTTCCAACCTCGTCGGGCAGCTCGCAAGCTTTCTCGAGGTGCCCGACAACACCCTCGAAATAGCCCAGAACCGGGCGCTCCTGCACAGCCTCGACGCGGCGTTCTTTCGCGTGGGGGAGGCACGCGGGGGCTGCTGGTGAAGTTCGCCGGTAGGGAGAAGGAGTACTCCGATTCCGAGCTACGCAAGGCGCTGGAGGAGAACGGGTTGGAGGTAGGGCGCCTCGCGAGCGAGGGACGCTTCCGGTTCGTCTCCGAGGGCGATCCCCTGGACGGCCGGGCCGAGGATCTGCGGCGGCTCATGAGGGAGGAGGCGTCCTCCGGACGGACGATCTGGGCCTCGTTCGACTGGACGGAAGCGGTGGATCTCCAGACCGCGCTCGGGCAGCAGGAGGAGATGGCGCGGATCGTCGACGAGTCGCAGCTCGTGATCAAAACGGCGTTGTTGGAGGAGCTCTCGGACCTGTGGCCTTCGGAGGAGCGGCGGCGGGCGCGGGCCGCGCACTCCGGCACGGTCTGGCTCTCGGACCAGGGCCTCGACCTCGGCCGCTTCGTCCCCCTGCCCCAGGGCTGACCCGTGCGCGCCCGGGGGCGTTACCGGGAGGCGCTTTCGGGGGGTACACTGGGACCATGAATCCCGACTGGATGCACTACCAGGAGAACATCCTCGAAACCTTTGGGCACACGCCGCTCGTGCGCCTCGGGCGCGTCGAGCGGGACGAGAGCCTCGGCTCCATGCTGCTCACGAAGGTGGAGTACCTCAACCCCGGCGGCTCCGTCAAAGATCGCCCGGCGCTCAAGATGATCGAGGCCGCCGAAAAGGAGGGCCTCCTGAAGCCAGGCGGCACCATAGTCGAGCCGACGAGTGGGAACACCGGGGCGGGGCTCGCCATCGTGACGGCGGTCAGGGGCTACGGCTGCGTCTGCGTCATGCCGGACAAGGCGAGCCAGGAGAAGCGAGACCTCCTGAAGGCGTTGGGAGCGGAGATCGTTATCACGCCGACCGTCCATCCGGACGACCCCGAGAGCTACTACGCCGTCGCCGAGCGGATGGCCCGTGAGATCCCGGGCGGCTTCAAACCCGGCCAGTACGAGAACCCGAACAACCCCCTCGCCCACTACGAGACGACGGGGCCGGAGATCTGGGAACAAACCGCAGGTAGCATCACCCACTTCGTCGCGGGCATGGGCACCTGCGGCACCATCACCGGCACGGGCCGCTACCTCAAGGAGCAGAACCCCGAGATAAGGGTCGTCGGCGCCGACCCCGCGGGCTCCATCTTCTCCGACCCGGACGACATCCACCCCTACGCCGTCGAGGGCGTCGGCGAGGACTTCTACCCGGGCAACCACGACGCGGCGGTGGTCGACGAGGTCATACGGGTCACCGACCGCGAGTCGTTCCTCATGACGCGCCGTCTCATGAACGAGGAGGGACTCTTCGTCGGGGGCTCGTGCGGCATGGTGGCGGTCGCCGCGATCCGGGTCGCCAAGGCCGCCCCCGAGGGCTCCGTCGTCGTCACGCTCTTCCCGGACACGGGCCGCAACTACGTCTCGAAGGTCTTCGACGACGACTGGGTGATCGCGAACTCCGAGACCACCCCCGAGGACCTCAAAAAGCCGTTCCGAGTCTTCGAGGGGGAATAGCATGACAATCGACGATCACGGCGCAGGAAGCGGCTTCGCCACGCGGGCCATCCACGTCGGCCAGGACCCCGACGGGGCAACCGGCGCGACCATCGTCCCGATCTACCAGACCTCCACCTACACGCAAGAAGCCCCGGGGGTAAACAAGGGCTACGAGTACAGCCGCAGCGGCAACCCCACCCGCGCGGCGCTGGAGGAATGCATGGCCTCCCTCGAAGGCGCCCGCTACGGCCTTGCCTTCGCCTCCGGCCTCGCCGCCACGACCGCGGTGATGAGCACCCTCCTCTCCCCCGGCGACCACGTCGTCGCCGGGGACGACCTCTACGGCGGGAGCTACCGGCTCTTCGACAAGGTTCTGAAAGAGGGCGGCGGCCTGGACTTCACCTACGCCGACACCACCGACCCCGAGTCCGTCGAGGGGGCGCTCACGCCCGAGACGAAGCTGTTGTGGATCGAGACGCCGACCAACCCCCTGCTGACGATCTCCGACGTAGCGGCGCTCTCGGAGATGGCCCACGAGCGCGGCGCGATCGTCGCCGTCGACAACACGTTCGCCTCGCCGTACTTCCAGAACCCGCTGGCCCTCGGCGCTGACATAGTCGTCCACTCGACGACAAAGTACATGGGCGGCCACTCCGACGTCGTCGGCGGCGCGGTCATGACCTCGAACGAGGAATCCTACGAGAGCATCAAGTTCTACCAGAACGCCGCGGGCGCGGTCCCCGGAGCGTTCGACTCCTGGCTCGTCCTCAGGGGCCTCAAAACGCTCGCCGTCCGCATGCGCCAGCACAAGGAGAACGCCCTAGCGGTCGCCCGGTTTCTGCAGGACCACCCGAAGGTCGACAGGGTCTACTACCCGGGCCTGCCGAGCCACCCCCAGCACGAGCTCGCCAAGAAGCAGATGAGCGGCTTCTCCGGGATGGTCTCCTTCACCCTCGAGGGCGGCACCGAGGCCGCCTACGCCGCGATGAAACGGACGAAGCTCTTCCACCTCGCGGAATCCCTCGGCGGCGTCGAGTCCCTGCTGACCCACCCGGCGACGATGACCCACGCGGCCATCCCCAAGGAGCAGCGCGAGGCCCGGGGCGTCACCGACGGCCTCATGCGCCTCAGCGTCGGCATCGAGGACGGGGACGACCTCGTCGCCGACCTGGAGAGCGCCATCTCCTCCGGCTGAACCGAATTCGGAGCGGTACGGCCTCCGCCAGGATAAACCGCGGACGTCGGTGCGGAGAGCAACGCCCCGGTCTGGCGCGTCAACCGATCTTCCATCGAGGTAACCCGGCTGGCTACAGACCCTGTTCGACCATGTCCAGCAGGCGCCGACCGACGTCGCGCGCCTGCACGGGATCGAGGCCACGCAGGGGACCGTCGATGAGCAGCATCGCCAGGCCGTGCGCCGCCGACCAGGCCAGAAACTCGGCGCCCGGGCGGCGCTCGCGGGGCAGCACCCCCGCCTCGACAAGCCCGTCGAGGGCGGCGGCCAGAATCTGGAAGGGGGTCAGGCCGCCCTCCCCGGCCCTAGCCGGGCTGGCGGCGTCGCGCAGATCCTCGGAGGCCGAGAACGCCGCCCGGAACAGCCCCGGCTCGGCCCAGGCGAAGCGCAGGTAGCCGGTGCCCACCGCCCGCAGGCGCGCACGCGCGCGGGTGGCTGGATCTCCCCGGTTGGGGACCTTGGCCAACTCGCCCTCCATCGCCACGGCCAGCGCGGCCTGGGCGGCCGAGCAGACCGCGCCAAGGAGCGCGCGCCGGTCGGCGAAGTGCCGGTACGCCGCGCTGGGCGCCACACCCGCCCGCCGGGTGGCCTCTCGCAACACGACCGCATCCGGTCCTCCGCCGCGAGCCAGGTCCGTGCCGGCCTCAACCAGCGCGCGGCGCAGGTCTCCGTGTCGGTAGGTGTCGCGCTTCGGCGGGCCGGTCCCCGTGCCCGTCACCGCCCCTCCCCGTTGACCGCGCAAGCCGTCCGCGACACCCCAAACTCCCTATTGTGAACACCGTACACGCCCCGTATTCTACTCTCACGGTTGTGAACGCTGTACACAACCTCAGAGGAGGTCTCGAATTGCGGCGAACGAAAGGACGTACCGAGGAGGAGGAGGAGG
>JADDPR010000466.1:5671-23890 GCA_016781775.1 Rubrobacter sp.
AAGGACGTACCGAGGAGGAGGAGGAGGAGGAGGAGGAATCGGCGTGAGCGAGGATAAGCCATTCCTCGATGCGCTCATGCTTGAAGGTGAATGAGCCGCCACATCCGAGGGGGACATAGCTAGCCCGGCTCTAATCAGTAAGGAGGATCGACGTGAGAAAAGTAGTCGTGTCGGAGTTCGTGTCGGTGGACGGCGTGATGGAGAACCCGAGTTGGACCTTCCAGTTCGGAAGCGAAGAACAGGAGAAGTACAAGCTCGACGAACTCCTCGCGAGCGACGCCCTGCTGCTCGGAAGGGTGACCTACGAGGGCTTCGCGGGTGCCTGGCCGTCGATGACCGACGAAGTGGGTTTCGCCGACAGGATGAACGGCCTCCCCAAGTACGTCGTCTCGACGGCCCTGGAAGAGCCCCTCGGATGGAACAACTCGACGATCATCAAGGGGGACGTCGCGGAGGAGGTATCCAGGCTGAAGCAGCAGCCCGGAGGGGACATCCTGATCGGCGGGAGCGCCGACCTGGTGAACACGCTGATGGAGCACGACCTGGTGGACGAGTACCGGCTCATGGTCTTCCCCGTCGTCGTGGGGAGCGGAAAACGGCTCTTCAGAGGCGGGGGCGATAGGAAGGCTCTGAGGCTCGTGGAGACGAAGACGTTCGACTCGGGGGTCATCGTCCTCACCTACCGGCCGGCCCGAACGGAAGCGGAAGGATAAACGACGCTTCTACTTCTGGGCAGGAACGACGTGGTCTACGGGACGGAACGGCTCCATCGGCGATGCCGTCGCTCGCGCCCCCGCCCGTGAAGGAGCGGGGGTCTTCCCCACCGGCCACCCCTTGCCTCGCTCGACTCCGTTGCCGGGGAAAGTCGCGTCGCCCGAGGGACGGGAGAGGGCCGGCGCGATGACGGCGACCGTCGCCAGCCTGACATACGGTACGGTAGTTGAATAGGGCGCCCGCGGTCGAAGAGGGGCGTGCGCATCTCGACCATGCCACCGGCGCCAGGACCAACAGCCCCGGACGGTCGAGGCCAAGTGCCTGACTCGTGCGGCCAGTTACCCGAAGATCGAGGAGGCACGGACATCCACACGGGTAGTACGAGAAGGAGCGGAGATGGCGGAACCTAAGGATTCGCGGTCACGGAAGAAACGTCCGAGCGACCGGCGCCGGTGGTTCGCGCTGTTACTGGTGTGCGCCGCGCAGCTCATGCTCGTCCTCGACGGCACGATCGTGAACGTGGCGCTGCCGGCGATCGGCAACTCCCTGGGCTTCTCGGAGGTGGGGCTCTCGTGGGTGGTGAACGCGTACCTCCTGACCTTCGGCGGCTTCCTCCTTCTGGGCGGCCGGGCCGGCGACCTCTTCGGGCGGCGGCGGGTTTTTATGGCAGGTCTCATCCTCTTTACGGTCTCATCCTCTTTACGGTCGCCTCGCTCCTCTGCGGTCTCGCGTTCTCTCAGGGCCTGCTCGTCGGCGCCAGGGCCCTGCAAGGAATAGGCGGGGCGCTCATGGCCCCCGCGGCGCTCTCCATCGTCATAACCACTTTCAGGGACCCGGGGGAGCGGGCGCGGGCGATGGGCATCTGAGGCTTCGTCGCCTCGAGCGGCGGGTCCATCGGGGTTTTTCTGGGGGGCATCCTCACGCAGACGATGGGGTGGCCCTGGATCTTCCTGGTCAACCTCCCCATCGGCCTCGCGGCCCTCGCCCTCTGTCCGCCCCTCCTCGATCCGGACCCCGCGCCCGAGAAACGCGGCGGCTTCGACCTGCCCGGCGCTCTCCTCATCACCCTCTCCCTGGTGACGGCCGTCTACGCCATCATCGGGGTCGGCGACAACCCGATCGTCCTGACCTTCGCCCTCCTCGTCTTGTCGGCCCTGCTCCTGGCCGCCTTCTCCGCCGTGGAGCAGAAGACGGCGGCCCCCCTGGTCCTCCGGGCATCTTCTCCCGATCGCGTAACCTCGTGGTAAGCAACGTCGTCATGGTCCTCACCGTCGCGGGGGTCGTCGGATGGTTCTTCTTCAGCGCCCTCTACCTCCAGAGGGTCCTCCGCTACGACTCCTTCGCGACGGGGCTCGCCTACCTGCCGGGGACGATCGCGATAGGCGCGCTCTCCTACAGCGCGGCGGCGAAAGTCGTGAACCGCTTCGGCATAAAACCGGCCATAGTCGTGGGGATGGGGCTCATGGCCCTCGGGCTCGTGCTCTTCGGTCGGGCGCCGGTCGGGGGCGGTTTTCTCGTCGACGTCCTCCCCGGAATGCTCGTCCTCGGGGTCGGGGCGGCGGTGGCGTTTATGTCCGTGATTCTCGCCTCCACCGTCGGCGTCCCCGAGAGCGAGGCCGGCCTCGCCTCGGGCCTCGTGAACACCTCCCAGCAGGTGGGCGGCGCTCTGGGCCTCGCCGTCCTTGCGAGCCTCGCCGCCGCCTACACCGGCCTCGTGACGGGCACCCAGGACCCCGTCGCCGCGCTCAACTCCGGTTACCACGCAGCCTTCCTCGTGAGCGCCGCGTGCCTACTGATGGGCGCCCTACTCGCCGCGACCCTGCTCCGCCTCCCCAAAGAAGCAAGCCCGCAAGGGCCGAGAAACTAGCCGTTCGTACGGTTAACCCGGGCTCGGTCCTCTGAGAGAATGACGCCAGGTCGTTGCGGAGCGTGAGAGGACGGTGGCGGTGGCGGGCGAAGAGAACAAGCGTGTGTACAGGCGCTACATCGAGCTCCTGAACGCGCAGGATTTCGGGGCGCTGGACGAGGTCGTCAACCCCGAGAAGTACCGCGAGATCTGCGTCGGGTTCACCCGGGGCTGGGTGGACCTCCCCGAGGCGGTGACCTCGCTGGAGAAGGTGGTGGCCGGCATCCCCGACCTGCACGCGCGCATAGACGACGTGGCGGCCGACGGCGACAGGGTTTACGCGCGCCTGACGGTGACGGGCACGAATTCGGGGCGCTTCTTCGGCGCGCCTCCCACCGGACGCTCCTACGAGGCGAGCATGTTCGACTACGCCAGGATCGAGGACGGCAGGATCGTCGAGCGGATCCAGCAGTCCGACACCCTCTCGCAGCTCACGCAGATGTACGGGGGCGCCGCCAAGAAGGCCGCCGTCGCGGGCGCCGGTCTCCTCGGCGCAGCGGCCCTCCTCGCCCTCGGAAGGCGGCGTAGGGGACGACCGGGCCTCCTACGAGGCCTTGCCGCCTTTTAGGGGGAGAACAGGCGTGCTCGTGCTGCTGGCGAACGTGGCGGCGGTCCTGTTCATGGCGGGTCTCATCTGGACAATGCAGTTCGTCCACTATCCGCTCTTCGACCGGGGCGGTGTCGAAGCCTTCCCGGCCTACGAGACCGCCCACAACCGGCTCTTCTTCCTCGTGGCCGGCCCCGGGGTGCTCCTACTCTTCGCGAGGCCGCCGCAGGTCCCCCTGTGGGCGGCCCTCCTGGGGCTCGTGCTCTTCGCGGTGATCTCGGCCTCCACCGCGCTCTTGCAGGCCCCGCAGCACGGGATCTTGAGCCGCGGCTTCGACCGGGGCGCGTACGAATTTGTCCTGAGGACAAACTGGATCCGAACCGCCGCCTGGTCGGCCTACGGGCTACTCTGCCTCTGGATGGTCTGGCGAACCACCTCCTGAGAAGAGTAAGGGGTCCCTCGAAACACGCGCGCCCCTACCGATCCCCTCGCCGCCCACCGCGCGGGGCCAGCGACGGCCACAGGAGCATCGCACCAGCGGTACGGCTTCCCCGGCGGCCAGGATACCTCCGGTTGCGACGTAGTACCCTTTCCTCCTGTGAAACCCGGGGGCGCGAGGTCGAGTTCGTACGGTGGTAATGGTCTCTTGGGGAGGCCGGGCGCTGCGTCGCTCGGCGCGGTAGTCGGGCTCTTCGTCTTCCTCCTCTACCTGGGGACGCTCGCCCCGACGGTCCTGTACTACGACTACCCTGAGCTCTTCGACCCAGCGATGCTGCAGGCCGAAGCCTCCGTGCTCGGCATCGGGCACCCGAGCGGGTACCCAACCTACATGATGCTCACCCACCTCTTCACCTATCTGCCGTTCGGGGATGGAGCATACGGGGTCAACCTCGCCTCGGCCGTCTACGGGACGCTCGCGATAGTCGCGATCTACGGGGTGGCGCTCCGGTTGAGCGGTTACGCCGCCGCCGCGGTCGGCGCCCTGGCGCTGGGGGTCAGCCCGCTGTTCTGGAGTCAGGCCGTTATCGCGGAGGTCTACACCCTGAACGCGCTCTTCATCGCGGTAGTCGTCTCCGTCCTCCTACTCTGGAGGGACCGCCGGAACGACCGCTACCTCCTGCTCGCGGCCTTCCTCATGGGCCTCTCGCTCACCCATCACCTGACGAGCGGGTTGCTGATCCCCGCCGGTCTCGCCTTTGTGTTCGCCGTCGACCGGAAGAAGCTTCGGCGGCCCGGGCTCCTGCTGAAGGGTCTCGGGCTCTTCCTCGTGGGCCTCCTACCGTACCTCTACCTGCCCATCAGGGCGGCCATGGAGGCTCCCCTCAACGAGGCCGACCCTTCGAGCCCGGGCCGCTTCCTGCTGCTCGTAACGGGGGGCAGCTACCTTCTGAAGCTCCTCGCGGACCTCGAGACGGGGGCCGCGCCGGGCTCGGACGAGGTCCCCTCGCGCTCGCAGCCCATCCTCCAGGACGTCGCCGACCGGCTCACGATCCACGGCGAGTACCTCTACGCGCAGTTCCCCCTGCTGCTCATGCTCGCCGGTCTGCTGGGCGCGCTCCACCTCGTGCGTAAGGACCGCGCGGCGGCGCTCCTGTTGGGTATCACCTTCCTCGGCTGGCTCGTCCACGCCCTCACCTACGGGGTAGAGGACTACTACATCTTCCTCCTCCCGGCGTACGTGATCCTCAGCCTCTTCGTCGCCGTGGGCGTGGGCGTGGTCTTGCGGAAGGCGAGCTCGTTGGCGGGGCGTCTCGTCGAGAGCCCGCGCTCACGGACGGCGCTGGTGCTCGTGCTCTCCGGGCTGGCGCTCGCGGTCCCGCTCTTCGGGGTGCGGGAGAGCTACGCCTCCGAGGATCGCAGCGGGGAGGACTTCGGGCGGCGGACGATCGAGTCCGTCGCAGAGAACGTGGCGCCGGATGCCACGGTCCTGCACCACCGGAGCTCGCTCTGGTACATGGTCCTCGTCGAGAACCGCCGCCGCGACCTCACGCTCGTGGACCCCTTCAAGACCTCCTGGCTCCGCTACGAGGACGTCGTCTGGCCGGATCGCCTGAACGCCACCCAATCCGCCGAGCGTTACGGCACCGCCGACATAAGCGGGGTCGAGGCCGCGCGGCGGGCCGCGGAGGAGGGCCCCGTCTACCTACTCGACCACGACATACTCGGTCGGGTCGTCGGCGAAGGCACCTTCCGGGAGGCCGGCTTCGAGACGGTACCCGTGGACGCGGAGGTGGGCCTCTACGAGCTCGTCCCGGAGGGGGGCGAGCCTTATGGTGCCGGATCGGATGGGGGATGAGTCGGAGAAGTTGCCTAAAAAGCTTCCCACACCGGCTATAGTAATGTACCCGGAGAGCAACGTACTCGGGCGGGCCAACGTTCGGAGGGACGACCGCGACCATGTTCCAGTATGAGCCGATAACGCCGAAGAAGAAGCGGTCGCCGCGTGCCCGCAAGGCTTTCGCGCTCCTTCTGGTGCTGTTCCTCGCGGCGGCCGTGTACTACGGGAACAGCTTCGAGGGCGCGCTCTCCCGGGACAACGCCATCTACCTCTACAGCGGCCAGAGGATGGCGGAGGGGATACCGCCCTACGTCAGCATCTTCGACCACAAGGGCCCCCTCGCCCCGATGCTCGTCGGGATCGGCGTGGCCCTCGGCCCATACCTCGGCGCTACCGACATCACCGCCGTGCGCGCGGTCTTCTTTTTTATCGGCTGCCTCGCCGTGGCCGCGACCTACCTTCTGGGGAGCAGCCTCTTCAAGTCCCAGAGGGCGGGCCTCTTCACGGCCCTGACCTTCCTCGGGTTCTTCGGCTTCGCCCGCTATGCCGTCTCATCCCCGGAGGCGAAGACGCCGATGGTGCTCTTCGAGGTCCTGTGCCTGTTGTTCGCCTCCCAGAGGCGGTGGGCCCTCGCCGGGCTATGCGGCTCGCTCGCAGCGCTCGTATGGCAGCCCATGGCCGTCTTCTCGCTCGTCGCGTTCGTCCTCGCCGCCACGCAGAAGGACGAACCGCGCCTCAATGCGAGCCTGCGCGCCGTCGCGGGGGCCGGCGTGCCCGTCGCCGCGACGGGGGCTTACTTCTACTTTCAGGGGGCTCTGGACGAGCTGGTAAACGGGAGCATTCTGTTCAACGCTCGTTACCTCGACCGGGAGCAGCTTCTCTCCACTGCCGAGTTCTTCGCGCCCGTCAAGGCGATCTTCCAGGGCTACGACACGATCCTGGTCCCCATCGTCGTCGGCGTGATGCTCACGGCCGTGATCATAGGCCTCGTCACGCTCGGCTCCATTCACCTTTTGAGGAGGGCGTACAGCGGGCCGTTCGGGCGCCCGATGAGGAAGGGCGCCTTCGCCCCGATCTTCCTCTCCCTCCCCTTCCCCGTCCTGTGGTCGCTCGTGGACTTTCAGGGCTACCCGGACTTCTACGTCTTCATCCCGTACGTGGCGATCGGCTTCGGCGGGTTCTTGAGCTTCGTCGTCGGCCGGATCGGGTCGGCCGGCGCCGCCATCCCGGGGGGCACGAGGCTCCTGACCGCGGGCCTCTGCGCCGCCCTCACCGCGGTCGCCGTGCTCGGCTCGCTCGTCGTGGTCGACCCGGCCCGAGGCGTCAGCACCCTGGATACGGAAGAACGGCCCCCGGGCCCGAACGACCTCGACTACCAGCGGCAGGCGGCCTCGGAGGTGCAGAGAAGGTTCGGTGAGGACGCCAAGGTCGTCTCCATCGGCGCCCCGCAGCTTCTCGTCCTCCTCCACAAGACCAACCCGAACCCCTACGCCTTCATCATTCGGGGCATAGACGACCAGATCGCGGTGGAGACCCCCGGCGGGTTCGAAGGCTGGATCGAGGACCTCGAAGCCTACGATCCGGACGTCATAGCCTTCGGCCGAACCAGCGGCACCCACAGCCCGATGCTCCTCGAATGGCTGGAATCCCGCTACGACAAACAGAGAATTGGTCCCTGGACCCTGTACGTAAAAGAAGGCGGCTCCGCCAGCAAGAAACCAAACCGTTCGGCCGCAGGGTAGCACCGCCCGCAACACGTAACAGTAGCCCCGCAGAAGCCGCGGTTGGCTCTCTGAAGGGCCACCCTCGTACCGCGCGCACAGGCACCACCTCAGCCCGCCGGCAACGCCCGAAAGCGAGCCGACGGGCCGGGATAACGACGCGCCGGGGTTCTAGCGCCGGCCTTCTACGCTACCGCTCCACAGGCCTCCCCAAAAGCCTCTCACGGAACCCCACCGCGCCCTGCGGACGGGGCAGGTCGAAGAACCACGCGTAGACGGCCATCCCCGCCAGCATCGAGGCCACGAAGGCCAGCACCGGCGTCAAGCCGGTGGCGAGGGCCGCCACGGCGGGACCCGGGCAGAACCCGGAGAGCCCCCATCCAACGCCGAAGAGGGCGGCGCCCCCGATGAGTCGACGGTCCAGGGCGTTCTTCGTGGGCAAAGCGAAGCCGTCCGCGAAGATGGGGCGTGGGCGTCTGAGGATCAGGCGAAACGCGGGGAGGGTGACCAGGAGCGCCCCGCCCATCACGAAGGCGAGGGTCGGGTCCCAGTCTCCCGCGACGTCGAGGAAGCCTATGACTTTTCGCGGGTCCATCATGCCGGAGACGGCGAGCCCCAAGCCGAAGAGCGCGCCGGAGAACAAGGCGACGATCGTCTTTGTCATGCCGGTACCTCCCTTAAACCAGGTGACGGGAGACGAACACCGTCAGGGCGGCCACGCCCATAAAGACCGCCGTCGCGACGATCGAGCGCGGGGACAGGCGCGCTATGCCGCAGACGCCGTGGCCGCTGGTGCAGCCGGATCCCAGCCGGGTACCGAAGCCAACCAGGAGCCCCGCAATCACGAGGACCGGCAGCGACGCCTCGATCCCGACCGGTAGCCCACCTACCGCCGCAGCGTACCCGAGCGGTCCCAGCACCAGGCCGGCGACGAACGCCACGCGCGGGGCGGCCTCCCCGCCCTTCCGGGCCCCGGGCGAGACCAGGCCGCCCACGATCCCGCTGATCCCACTGATCCGACCGTTCAAGAGCAGCATGAGCGTGGCCGCAACGCCTATCATCATGCCGCCCAGAAGACCGCTTATGAGCGTAAAGCCGTCCATCCTTCTCCTCCGTCTCCGAAAATCATCGATACGACGCCAGCCCGAACCCGGCCGGCGCAACGGCCCGAGGGGCCGGAGCCCCATGCTCCAACCCCTCGGGGTTCTGCGAGTTATAGGGAGGCAGCCTCCCGGTACCTCAAGATAGAGCGAGAGCCCAAGTCCAAAGGACCCGGGCTCTCGCCGCGCTGCTTGCCTAGGGTTTCAGGCTAGCAGGTGAACGAGCTCCCGCAGCCGCAGCCGCCCTGGACGTTCGGGTTGTTGACGGCGAAGCCGGCACCCATCAGACCGTCGACGTAGTCGAACTCGGATCCGGTGATGTAGGGGACGCTCATGGCGTCGACGGCGATCTTGACGCCCTTCTGAGTGAAGACCTCGTCGTCGTCGTTGATCTCGTCGTCGAAGTAGATCGAGTACTGGAAGCCCGAGCAGCCGCCGGGGCGAACGCCGATGCGCAGCGCAAGGTCTCCTTCGCCCTCCTGCTCCATGAGAGCCTTGACCTTCTCGGCCGCGTTGTCGGTGATCGCGAGGATCGTCGTCTTCTGGTCCATCAGCACCCCCAAGAAATACTGTAGCGTGTCATCTGTTCACGAGGATTATTACACCGCCCCACCCCCAATTCAACGGGAACGAGCCGGCCACCTTGCCGAGGCCCAGCGAGAACGGTGAACCTTGGAGATGCGAACGGAACGGGAAACCGTGTACGGCCACGGCTACGTCGAGGACTCACGGCCCCCCGCCGCAGTCCTGGTCAACCACCCAACCCCGAGGGCCGGACGTAAACCGGTAGCCGGGACAGCCACAGGCAAGGGTGCCTTCTGCACGGACTCGCCTAGCGCGGCGTCCCTCCCAGGCCGCAACGGCCGTCCCCTGCCGCCCCCGAAAGCCTACCCATCTCCACGCGTCCCTCCGGGCTTCCACCGCCGCGCCAGCTTCTTGCCGAGCCTCGTCTTCCCCGCCAGCACCCACCGCCCCGCCCACAACAGGAGCGAGGCCGGGTTGAGGGCGGCGAGGACGCGCCTCGGGAGGGGGAGGGTCCCGTACTCGTGCAGCGCCTTGCGGTAGGCGCGGGAGGTGTTGGCGCGCGGGTCCTGGGCGTAAAGGCTTTCGGAGTAGACCATAGCGAACTCCCGGAAAGGCTCCACCGCGACCCCGACCACGCCGGCGAGGAGCAAGAGGCGCTCGGTCGGCGTGAGGGCCGGGGAATCGGCGAGGGCTGCCTTCCCCGGCGGTAGGGCGTCGCGGAGCCTCCCCGTGAGGTCCCGATAAAGCTCCTCGGGGCCGCCGCGGACGGCGAGGAGGCGCTTCGTGAGCGGGATCAGGGCGATGAGGAGGACGAGCATCCCGGCGTAGACGGCGTAGGCCCACGCGGGGGAGTCCGAGGCGGGGTCCGCGCGGTCGATGGCATTCGGCTCGTTCTGGGGGGCTTCTTCCTGCTGCTGTTGCTGGCGCTGTCCGGGGCTCTGCGCCACGGCTTCGTCCCGGGCGCCGGGGAGCTCGGGGCGGGGAGCGTTGGCCTGCATGGCGGAGGGGATCTCGGAGCCCGGGGTCGGCTCGAAGGGGTACCAGCCGACCCCGGGGAAGTAGACCTCGACCCAGGTGTGCATGTTGTAGCCGGTCACGACGTACTCGTTCTCGTCGTCCTCCCGGCCCGTGGTCGCGCCGTAGACGACCCGGGAGGGGACGTCGAGCTCGCGCGCGAGGAGGGCCATGGAGGTCGCAAACTGGGTGCAGAAGCCCTCCTTCCCCTCGCCGAGAAACTCTTCTATGGCCTGGTCGGCGCGGTTGTAGTCCACGTCCAGGTTGTAGGTGAAGCCTCCGTCGTAGATCAGGTACCGCTCTATCGCCCGGGCCTTCTCGTAAGGGGTCGCATCCGCGAGGTCGTAGTCGCGCATTATCTTCTCGGCGGTCTCCGGCAGGACCTCCGGACGTTCTTGCGGAAGCTGCAGGAACTTCTCCCGGACCTCCGCCGGGTAACCGGTGCCGGCGCCGGTCAGCTGCGCGGCCGTGGGCTGCGGTATCTGCGAGAGCACCCGGTAGGAGAAGCCCTGGGTGAGCGGCGTGCTCGTGGACCATGAGCCGTCGGTGCTCCGTTGGGCGCCCGGGATGGAGACGTCCGTCATGCGGTACCCGCCGAAGAGGAGGTCCGTCTCGGCCTGGAGGACCTTAATTTCCTGCACCACCGCGCGGGTCGCCACCCCGTCCGCCACCTCCTCGCCGTAATCCATCTCGGGCTCCGTGGTCGAGGACCAGCGGACGCCGTCGAAGAAGTCGAGGGTGCCCCCGCGCCAGAGGAGGGGCTCCGGGCTCTCCACGCGTAAGAGCTCGGCGTCGCGTCCCGCCGTAAGGTAGTCGCCGACGTCCGCCTCGACCGCGAGACGCGAGGTCCCGCCCGTCCCGATCCTCGTCCAATCCATCGTCGCCGGTCGGATCGCCGCCTCGGCGAACGGCATCGCCGGGAGCGAGAGGACGACCCCGGTAACGAGAAGCCCCGCCGCGACGGCACCGGGCGCCGGAAGCCCCGTCCCCTCGCCGGCGGTGACGAGCAGCAGGGCGACGGCGGCGGGCAGGAAGATCGCGAAGAACGGTCCCACGCCAACCTCGAACGAGACCGTGCTCAGAACACCGATGGTCAACCCGAGGACGGCGATCGAGACCACGGGGCTCCCCTCGTACAGGGTGGCCGAGACTGCGAAGGCGACGAGGAGGACGATGATCGGCAGCACGATAACCAGGAGCCCGGGGTCGGGGCTGTAGGGGATGGGGTTGGCGTACATCGTCCCCATCGCGTTCCAAACGTCGAGCCCGATCTGGCCGACGAGGCTCTCCCACCCCCCGAAGCTCAGAGGCGGCAACCCGTAGACGGCGAGGATCGTGTAGAGCGCCGCCGCCGGCAGGATCAGCACGAACCTCCACGCCCCCGCCGAACCGACGAGGGTCGCGACGATCGCCGCCCCCAGGACGTAGGCCATCGCCCCCCCGACAAACAACACGGAGAAGGCCACTCCCGCCACCAGCCCCGCGACGTACAGCGGCACCCTAACGGTCCAACCACCCATCCCTACACCGCCCCCCTGTTCGTCGTAACCCCCCGTCCGCCGGAGCCGAGCGCCCGCACCCCGCCGTCGCGACGCACGATGCGCGTCGTGGCACCGGCGATTTCCAGGCGCCGCAGATCCGCCGCGAACGCCGCCTCCCGACCACCCCTGGCCCCCCCACCGCCGCCTCGGTAGGTGTGCGCGGCGAGGGCGACCACGACGACGGAGAGCCCCGAAGCCCGAAGCTTCGAGACGCTACGGACCAGGCCGTCGCCGAGAGACCTGAGGATAAGGATCACGCCCTCCCCCAGCTCGCCGCGCGGGACCCCGTCCAGAAACTCCCCCGGGCTCTCGTCCCCGTCGGCCGCCGCCGTGGCGAGCAGCCTCATCGCGGCCCAGTACGTCCCCTCGCCGGAGCCGAAGTCCGTGGCGCCCCGCCCCCTGCCGGAGAGGAGGAGCCTGGAGGGCAACCCTTCGGCGGCGAGGTGCGAGAGCACCGAGGCCCCGGCGGAGATGGCATCTTCGACCTCGGCCTCCGGTACGCGGAGCCCGGCCCGCTGCAGGTCCACGACGACCGAGTAGCGCCGGGGAGCGTCCGCGGCGAACTCCTTGACGACGAGCTCGCCCGTGCGCGCCACGCTCTTCCAGTGGATGTGGCGCCGCTCGTCCCCGCGCCGGTACTCCCTCAAGCCGGAGAACTCGTCCCCCCGCTGGGAGAAGGAGCCCCGAGTACCCGCGTCCGCCCCGCTGCCCCTCAGCGGGAAGCCCGGCAGGTCGTAGGCCTCCGGATAGACCACGACCTCGGTGGTCCCCGGGAACCTGCGGACGAAGCGCAGGAGGCCGAACGGGTCCGTCGTCATGACCTCCGCGGGCCCGAGCTCGTAGAGTCCCCGCTTCGCGAAGCTCATGGGCACCCGTATCTTTCTCGTCCCCCTGCCCTCCACCGGGGGTAGCTCGAAGTACCTCGGCTTGGGGAGCCGGTCGACGACTTCCACCCGCGGGCTCGTCGACGGGGAGGCGTTCGAGACGAAGAGCTCGACGTGCGTCTCCCGCCCGGCCGTCGGGTTCTCGCCGGAGGCGATCCTCCGCGCGTGCGAGAGGCCGCGCGAGAGCCAGAAGCCCAGCGCGAAGGCCGCAACGGGCAGGGCGAGGAGCGCGTAGCCGAGCTGGTAGATCTGGGTCGTCCCGATAAGGTAAGCCACGACGATCGAGAGCACGCCGAAGAAGAGCGCCTGCCAGCCCCGCCCCGTCGGCCTGACCGCGGTCTTGCGCTCGCGGAAGGCCCTGACGGCGCGCTCCAAGCCCCCCCTCAAGCCCATCAGACCGCCTCGTTCACCGGGACGGAGCGGAGCACGTCGCGCACCACGCCCCCCGCGTCGCCCCCCGAACCGTTGGAGGAGGCGATGATCCTGTGCGAGAGGACGTGCGGCGCCAGCGCCTTCACGTCGTCCGGGATGCAGTACGAGCGCCCGTGGGCAGCGGCGCTGGCCCTCGCGGCGGCGAGCAGCATCCGGCTCGCCCGCGGGGAGGCCCCGAGGTGGACCGCCTCGTGTTTTCGCGTCGCCTGCGTCACCGAGACGACGTAGCGCAACACGGCCTCGCTCGCGTGCACCTCCTCGACCAGGGCCTGCATCTCGGCGAACTCGGGGAGGCTCACCGCGGGCCCGAGCGACGCCACCGGGTCGGAGGCGAGCCGCAACAGGTCGACCTCCGCCTCGCCGTCCGGGTAGCCCAAAGACATCTTGACCATGAAACGATCGAGCTCCGCGTGCGGCAGGGGGTAGGTCCCCTCATGCTCAACCGGGTTCTGCGTCCCGATCACCCCGAACGGCTCGGGGAGGCGCCGGGTCACGCCGTCGACCGTGACAGAAGCTTCTTCCATCGCCTCCAGGAGGGCGCTCTGGGTCTTCGGGCTGGCGCGGTTGATCTCGTCGGCCAGCACCACGTTGGCGAAGACGGGCCCCGCCCAGAACTCGAACTGCCCGTCGCCCTGATTGTAGACGTTCGTGCCGGTGACGTCGGCGGGCAAGAGGTCCGGGGTGAACTGTATGCGCCGGAAGTCGCCCGAGATCGAACGCGCCAGCGACTTCGCGAGCAGCGTCTTCCCCACGCCCGGCACGTCCTCTATAAGCACGTGACCGCCCGCGAGCAACGCCACTACGGCGAGAAAGACGCCCTCACGCTTGCCGGAGACGGCGCGCTCGACGTTGGAGACGATGCGCTCCGTAGCCTCCGAAAAACCGTTGTAGTCCAAAGGACCCCCGCCCGATCTAGACAACGAAAAAGAGTATACCCAAGGCTTCCGAAATGGTCGGCCGACTCAGGGAGGATTAGAAGGCGGGCTCGCCCAGGGGCCCGTAGAACTGCTCCACGTAGCGGCGCTGCACGGCGTTGAGGCCCCGCGAGTACCACACCATAACGACGTAGCGCGGCTCCTTGGGCGTGGTCTTGGGGTACATGCCGCATTCCATCGGGAGGCGGTTGCTCTTGCGCGCGTTGCACTTGGTGCAGGCGGCGACGACGTTGTCCCAGGTGTTGGCGCCGCCGCGGCTCAGGGGCTTGACGTGGTCGCGGGTCAGGCACTCCTTGCGGTTCAGGTCGTCGCGGTGCTTGCCGCAGTACTGGCAGCGGTAGTTGTCGCGGGCGAAGAGGATCGCGTTCGTCACGTGCTTCCTCAAGCGGCGGGGAATCTCGACGAACTTGACCAGCCGGATCACGAGCGGGTAGGGATACTCGGCCTTCTCCGAGCGGAAGCGGCGGTCGAGGTTGGCCTCGACGATCTCGGCCTTCTCGGAGACAACGAGTACGATGGCCCGCTTTATCGGCACAAGCGCCACGGGCTCGTAACTAGCGTTCAAGGTCAAACACCTCGCCACGGTCGAATACTAACATACCCGCATGCTTGCGCAAACATATAACTTTTAACCGGCGTGCAACCCGGCGATCGCCGCACCGACAGCAGGCTAGACGCCGACGGGGCGCGTCTTCGGAACGCCCATGAGCGCGTCGAGTATCGGCCCGGCGTCACCGCGTACGGGGTCGGCAGCGGGGAGGCCGGTCTCCTCCGAAATACGATCCACGAGAGCCCTCGCCTGGTCGTCGCTCAGGGCGCTGGTGTTGACGCTGACGGCGACGACGGGAGCCGGTTTCACGAGGGCGGCGAGCCCTTGGTAGAGGCGTGAGATCTCCTTCGGCCGGGGGAAGGGGACGCCGGGGAAGAGCTCGTCCTGCGGGCTCCTGGCATCCGCGCACAGGATGAGGCAGTCCGGGCAGGAGCCGTGGAGAAGAGCGGTGGTGACGCCGGAGTAGGCGGGATGCGCGATGGAGCCCTGGCCCTCCACCAGGACCAGATCCGGCTCCCTCGCCGCCGCCTCCAGCACGAGCCTCTCGGAAGCCCCGGCGGCGAAGTCCGAGATAACTGCATCGATGCAGATGCCCCAGCCGGCGATCACCGCGCCCGTCTGCCCCGTCGGGACGAACTCCGCCCTCGTCCCCCTTGCAAGGGCCGCCCGCTGTATCTCCAGGACGGCGGTCATCTTGCCGATGGCGCTGCTCGTCCCGACCGCGAGCGCGACCACGGGTTCCACGCCGAAGCCTTCCCCCGAGAAGAGCGGGATGTCCTCCGGCGGCTCGCGCACGTCCCACACCCTCGCCCCGGGGAACTCGGGGGCGAGCCGCTGGTGCAGGCCGCTCACGATCTCCAAGCCGTTCTCGGCCGCCTCCCGCAGGGCCCGCATCCACGCCTCCGGCAGCCGCCCGCCCGGCGGCGCGAGCCCGACCAGAATGGACGTAGGACTGAGCTCCAGAGCCTCCCGGATCCCAGCGACTATCGGCACCTCTCCGCGCGCCGGCTCCGAGAGGTTCGACATTACCTCCGAGACGGTGCGGCCCGCCAGGGTCGAGTCTATGACGCAGACGACCTCGTCGCGGCCGTAGCGGATCAGGCCGTGGGCGGTCTTCGCGTGGCGGTTGGCGAACCAGCCGTCGGCGAGGACGGCGTACCGGCGGCGCGGCGCCGGCGCCGTCACAGGGGCTCCACGCCGAGGCCGGGGGAGTCGGGGGGCAGCACGATGCGGCCGTTCTCGTAGGAGAGCCCAATATAAGGGTCGTCGGCCAGGAGCATCGCCCCGTCGAGGTCCACGAAATCTACGAGGCCGGCAATCTGGGCGGCGGTCGCTATGCCGAGCGAGGTCTCGACCATGCAGCCGAGCATGACCATCATCCCGCAGGCGCGGGCCGTGTGGATCTGCTCCAGCGCTCTTCTGATGCCACCGCACTTCGCCAGCTTCACGTTCACCCCGGAGACGCAACCGGCGAGGGCCGGCACGTCCCCCGCGTCCACCGCCCCCTCGTCGGAGATCACCGGCAGTGGCCGAACGGCTTCCGTCACGACGCGCATGGCCTCCGGTCCCGCCGACGCCGGCACGGGCTGCTCCACCATGCGAACGCCCATCTCCTTCAACTCCAGCGCGACCTCCGGGGCCTCGTCCGGCGAAAAAGCCTCGTTCGCGTCCACCCACAGGACAGCATCCGAGAACTCCGCGACCGCCCGGACCGTCTCGACGTCCTCCCTCCCCCCCACCTTCATCTTCAAAATCGGGAACCTCGACAGCCGCCTTGCCTCCGCAACGGTCGTCTCGGGGTCTGCTATTCCCAGGGTGTATGCACTCCGCGGTTGGGGTCGGGCAAGCCCGAGGAGCCGGTACACGGGAACCCCGAGCCTCCTGGCGGCCAGATCGTGCAGCGCCCCGTCGAGAGCGGCAAGGGCGGACGGATGCAAACCCTCGTTCTCGCGCAGCGTCCCCTCGATGTCCCACGGGTCTCGCACCTCTACCCCTTCGAGGGCCTCGGCTACGGTCTCTGCGTGGCCCCCGTAGTAGTCGGTGGGGGCCGCTTCGCCGCGTCCCGATGCACCCCCTTCTTCCAGCGTAAGGACGACACGCTCGAAGGAGTCAGAGGAGCCGCGAGCTATGGCGAAGGCACGCTTTGTATGCACTGCTAGTTTCTCGACCCGTACCTTCACGCGGTGCATTGTAGCTTTCTGCATGGGAGGGAACAGCATAGGTTACACATGGGCGTCCAGCCGCAACGACACGAGAAGGGACGGCGCCTGATAATGGCGCTGCCCCTTCGGAGAAGCCAGACTGAGGCTGGCTAACGCTCGGGCACCTCGAAGTCGAACTTCCAGGGGCCAGGTAGCAGCTCTGGCTGCACCATCTCCGGCCCGCTCATGTTCTCGTCGGGTTCCACAACGAGGGACGTCACCGTTAACGACGAACGTCCCTCCGTCCGGTCGTACAACGGGGCCGACCAGCAGCCATGCCCGAGCGGCAGGGGCTCGATAGGCTTGCGATCGGCGGGGTACGGCTCCACCAGCGGGTGCAAATTCTCGTGCACGTCGTCCGGTGGCTCGATACAGATGACCGCCTGGGGCCTCGCCGGGGAGTTCACCACCCGCTCCAGGGTCATCTCCACCCCATTATTCTCGACCTTCTCGTTCATCTCGATGGTCGGAGCGGGTTGCACCGGGAGTTCGAAGTCGAAGATAAATGGGCCGATGGGCGGCCTGGGCTCGATCCGGACCCCTTGTTCTCCCTCCTCCATGGAAGAGAAGGTCGGCATCTCCCCCAGCGGGATCTCCAGGTGAAAGCGATGGGTGCGGCCCGGTTCGAGGCCCTCCGCAACCTCGAAGACCGCCGAGTTCGACTTCGACATCCGCAGCACCTCGGGGCCATCGCCCGGGCCGGCCACCTCGAACGTTCCGTCGATCATACCTAGCTCCCGGCCGCTCTCGTCGGTGAGGGTAGCGCGCCGGTCCGGGCCCCTGCCGGCTTCCACGTCGTCTTTGCCCACGAAGATGGGATCGAGTTGCACGCGGTGACCGGCGTTGCGTCGATCGTCCTGCAAGTCCTTGACGCTGTAGCTGATTACTACGAACTCCTCGTCGGCGTAGGCCCACTCAAGGGTAACCTTCGCCTCGTCTATAACTCGCTCCTGGCCGATCTCCGTCCCCACCTCCCTTGCGTCGGCGCCGGGCAACTCCTCCTGGAAGCGAGCATAAATCAGCCCGGTCGCGGCGTAGCCAGCCAGCCCCGGTCATCACGCATAGCGCCGCCAGCACCGCAAACGCCCAACCCGCGCGGGTGCGGGGCACGAACCAGAGCCGCGACGGACCGCGCCGACGCTTTGCCATCGTCCTCTCCCGAAGCCCGGGCCACAGATCCACCGTCTCGGGCACGCCCGCCTCGGCGCATCCGTGCAGGGCTTTCTCCATGCGCTCCGTCTCCCTAGTCACGGTCGTTGCCTCCTTTCGCAACGTCGGACGAAACGGCGACCGGCGTCAGTCCCTCGGGGGCGCCTGCGCGCTCTTCGCGCGAAACTGCGGACGCAAGAGCTTCGCGAGGCTCTTCTTGGCGGCGTGGAGTCGCCACTTGATCGTCCCTGGCGGCGACGCCCCTTCCTCGGCCATCTCCCTCTCGCTCATCCCGAGGTAGTAGCGCTGGACCACGACGGCCCTCTGCGCAGGAGGTAGCCCCGCGAGCGCCTCCCACACCTTTCGCCGCGTCTCCTCCTCTTCCGCGAGGTCCTCCGGTCCCGAGCCGGAGTCCGCGAGGCGCGCCACGAGGTCTTCGCCCTCGCCGCTGTAAGAGACCGTCCTTTCGCGACGAGAGGCCGCTTTTACGGCGTCGTTGACGACGACCCTCGTGAACCATGGACCGAAGGGACGCGTCTCGTCGAAGCGGGCTATCCCCTCATATGCTTTGACGAAGGCGCCCTGTACGACGTCTTCGGCAAGCATTCTCTCCCGTACGATCAGGTACGCCGTCCGTACGGCCCGGACCTGATGCCGCCTCACCAGCACCTCCAGCCCCCCGGGTCGCCCCGTTTGAGGCGCTCGATCGCCCTGCGCTCCTC
>JADDPR010000550.1 GCA_016781775.1 Rubrobacter sp.
CGAGGCGGGCGAGAACCCCGAGGGCCAGATCCTGTTTATCGACGAGCTGCACACCGTGGTGGGCGCCGGGGCGGCCGAGGGCTCGATGGACGCCTCCAACATGCTCAAGCCCGCGCTCGCCCGCGGGGAGTTGCACGTCGTGGGCGCCACGACCGTTGACGAGTACCGCAAGAACATCGAGAAGGACGCCGCGCTCGAGCGGAGGTTCCAGCCGGTGCTCGTCGGCGAGCCCACCGTGGACGATACGGTGGATATCCTGCGCGGCCTCAAGGACCGCTACGAGGCGCACCACCGGGTGAAGATAACGGAGGAGGCCATCGTCGCGGCGGCCGAGCTCTCCGACCGCTACGTCACGGACCGCTTCCTGCCCGACAAGGCCATAGACCTCATGGATCAGGCCTCGGCGAGGGTCAGGCTGCGCTCGAAGACCAAGCCGGTCGACACGAGGGAGCTCGAGGACGAGATCAAGCGTCTCAAGCGCGAGAAGGACCAGGCGATCGCGGCCGAGGACTTCGGGCGGGCGCAGGACCTGAAGGGCCAGATCCAGGAGTCTCAGGATAGGCTCGGAGCCTTAAGGGTGGACGCCAGGCCGTGGCCGAGGTGACGGCCGAGGACATCGCCGAGGTCGTGAGCCGCGCGACCGGCATCCCGGTGAGCCAGCTTACCCAGGAGGAGCGCGAGCGCCTGTTGAAGCTCGAGGAGCAGCTCCACGAGCGGGTGGTCGGCCAGGAGGAGGCCGTCACGGCGGTCGCCGAGGCGATCCGCAGGGCGCGCGCCGGCCTCTCGGACCCGAACCGCCCCATAGGGAGCTTCCTCTTCCTCGGGCCGACGGGTGTGGGCAAGACCGAGCTCGCGAGGACCCTGGCCGAGGCGCTCTTCGGGGACGAGGCGGCGATGGTGCGCATCGACATGTCCGAGTTCCAGGAGCGGCACACCGTCAGCAGGCTCGTCGGTGCCCCTCCGGGCTACGTCGGGTACGAGGAGGCCGGGCAGCTCACCGAGAGCGTCCGGAGGCGTCCGTACAGCGTGCTGCTTCTCGACGAGATCGAGAAGGCCCACCCGGACGTCTTCAACATCCTGCTTCAGATCCTCGACGACGGCAGGCTCACGGACTCGCAGGGGCGCACCGTGGACTTCAAGCAGACCGTGATCATCATGACGTCGAACATGGGCGCCGAGAGGATCCAGGCGCATGCGAGGCGCGACGAGCCCTTCGAGGAGCTCAAGGACGACATGATGGCGATCCTCAAGAACTCCTTGCGGCCCGAGTTCGTGAACCGCATAGACGAGGTGATCGTCTTCCGATCCCTCGACAAAGAGCAGATAAGCGGGATAGCTCGCCTCCTGCTCGATCGGACGGAGCGTCGCCTGAGGGCGCAGGGGATCGAGGTCGAGTTCACGGACGAGGCCGTCGGGCTTATAGCCGAGGAGGGCTTCGACCCCGAGTTCGGCGCGCGCCCCCTGAGGCGCACCATCCAGCGGCGCGTGGACAACGAGCTCGCGAGCATGGTCCTCTCGGGCTCCCTGAACCCCGGCGACAGGGTCGTGGTCGACGAGGAAGCCCGCAAGCTCACCTTCGAGGTGAAGGAGGGCGCGGCGCACCCCGTCGCGGGCG
>JADDPR010000172.1 GCA_016781775.1 Rubrobacter sp.
CAGAAGGGCCGGCAGATCTCGGAGCCCGACGGCGAGGGGGGCAGGCGCTACCGCAGGAGAACCTCCTACACGCTGCGCGATCCCGAGGAGTGGGTGGCCGTGCCCGTGCCGACGAGCCCCCGCCTGCCCCTGGAGCTCGTCGAGGCAGCGCGTGCGTCAATGTCACGCAACCGGGCACCCGAGAGGAAGAACCTGGCCCGAGCGTGGCAGCTGCGCGGCATCGTGCGCTGCTCTTGCGGCTCCAGCATGAGCACCCACACCGCCACGAGGAGGCGCGCCTCGGACAAGATGGCCTACCACTACTACCGCTGCAACCGGAACACCAGCTACATGCCCCACTCATGCGGGCAGCGCATGGCGCGGGCCGAGCATGTCGAGGAGGCCGTGTGGGCCTTCGTCTCGGAGATGCTCTGCGATCCCGAGAGAGTGCGCGCCGGCGTCCGGCGCCTCGCGGAGCAGGAGAGGGTGGCGAGACGGGCGCGCCTCGACCCGGAGAAGGAGGCGGCGTTGTGGGCGGAGAAGATTTCAGAGTGCGTACAAAAAAGGTCCGCGTACCAGGACCAGCAGGCGGCCGGCCTGATGACGCTCTCGGAACTCTCGGAGAAACTGGCCGACCTGGAGGAGACGCGCCATTACGCGGAGAGCGAGCTCGCCCTGCTGCGGGCCTCCGAGGAACGCGCCAAGGAGATAGAGGAGGACGGCGAGGCGCTCGTGAGGGAACTATCCACCGCCGCCCCCGAAGCCATCAGGCTCCTCCCGCCCGAGGACAGGCTCGGTCTCTACGAGAGACTGGACCTCGAGGTCAGGGCCTCCCAAGGAGGCTACCAAGTGAGCGGTGCGTTTTGTGTTCGCGAACCCTTATCGTCCTGAAAGTTACCCATCATGGCTCGAATACCTCTTCGACCCCGCTCTTCCTGAGCCGCTTCAAGCCGAAGATCGCCGTGATCCAAGTTGGGGAGGACAACTCCTACGGTCACCCCACGCCGCAGACTCTAAGGCGCTTGCAGACCGTGGGCGCGAAGGTTTTTCGAAACGACGAGCACGGGGACGTGATCGTAACGATCCAGGACAACAAGGCCGACGTGGCCGTCACCGAGCCCTGAAGATCATCCCTGTGGAACGACGCCTCTGGGTTCCCTCCCTCGTAGGTTAACGGCAGGGAGAGCCGCTCCTTTAGGCCCTTGAGAAGCGGGGGCATCCCTGTAGACTGACGTGAAGAGAAGAGACGAGGAGGACGAAAAGATGGTCAGCTTCAACCGCGTGATCCTGGCGGGCAACATCACCAGGGACCCCGAGCTCAGGTTCACCAACGACGGCATCCCGGTCTGCTCCTTCGGGCTGGCCGTGAACCGCCGCCGCTCGAAGTCCGAAGAGGTCGACTTCTTCGACATCTCCGCCTGGCGCGAGCTCGGCGAGACCATCGCCAACTACAAGAAGAAGGGCGACCCGATCCTGGTGGAAGGACGCCTGCAGTTCCGCTCCTGGGAGGACCGCGAGAGCGGCCAGAAGCGGAGCAAGGTGGACGTAGTAGCCGACAACGTCCAGTTTCTCAGCGGCCGCGGTGACGGCGATTCGGCCAACGGCGGCGGTGGCGGTGGGCAGCGCAGCCGCAGCGGGGCCGGAGCCCGTAGCGGGGGCGGTGGGCGCGACGACGTGGATCTGAACGAAGAGGATTTCGATGACATCCCGTTCGCCCATGCTAACGTGAAGCGCCTTCAGGTCCGGGACATTCTTTAGCCTGGAGGACGCCCCGGTTTACTTCGGCGGGAAGCGCTTACAGCGAAGCACTGTGCAAGGATTGCGGTGACCCGAAGCCCCTCAACGAGTACTGCAAACACTCGGAGATGGCGAACGGGCACCTCGATCCTTGCAGGGAGTATCGTAAGGTGTATCAGAAGAGACGCCCTTACGGTAAGGAACACGAGCGCCAGCGCAAGCAGTTGAGCAGCAGAAGGTCTACCACGCTGCCAATCTGAAGCGCTGGCGCAGGGACCCATACAAGCTTGCCGCACAACTCGCGTGGCACAGAGCGCGCAAGCTGAACGCCGAGAGCGACTTTACGGTCGAGGAGTTCGAGGCGCTGCGCGAGGCACACGGGATGCGAGTCTGCGTTGCGGTAGGGGGCGTTTTTCTTTCGCCGGACCACGTCGTACCGCCGGTGCTGGGGGAAGCAGCCCGATCTCCAACATCCACAACCCCTCTGGGACCCCTGCAACTCCTGGAAGAACGTGAAGATGGTGGACTACCATCCCAATGGTTCGCCCCACAAGCTAGGGGAGACCCACTCTCCCCGCGTCATCTCCCTGTGCCTCACGGCGTAGCAGCGCGTAACCTCGAGCGCCGAAAACCGCAGAGGGCCCACCACTTCGCAACACACGCTACCTTTAAGGGGTCATCAACCCACATGGTGCGCGGCATACGAGTTTTAAGGCGACCGTGGAAGAGAGAAAATTCACTTTCTCGAGTTCCAATAAGTTTACAAAGTGTAGCGAGGAAGGTATATTCTCGTGGTCGGTTGGTGCGATACCAGATCGACACACAATTAAAGAGCCCGGGGCGTTTCTCCTCCTTTCCCTTTCCCCACCTATCACCCCTAAGAGCGTCCCGGGCTCTTCCTCTTTTTCTAGCCCTCGGTAATCAGCCTTTAGCGGTCAGCAAAACACTCGTTGTGGCGCACTGCGTACGTGACGCTGCCCCATTCTGGCAAAAAATTGCGGTCCCCCGGTACTCGCCGGGGGACCGCAAGCTGAAAGCTGAAAGCTAAGGGCTACCTACGACGCCGCTTCCCCGCCGACCTGGGTGAGATAGTAGAGGGTGTGCATCAGTTGAGCGGTCGGGTCGATGCGGTGGACCTCGACGTTGTAGGGGACGTGAAGGAGGACGTCGGTGTAGTTGAGGACGACGCGGATACCGGCGTCGGTCATAAGGTCAGCGACCTCCTGGGCGGAGGCGGAGGGGGTAGCGATGATGCCGATAATCTCGTCGGCCTCGCCCACGCTCTTCTTGAGTTCGTCGATGTGCTTGACGACGATGTTGCCGACGGTGCGTCCGATCTTATCCCCGTCGTTGTCGAAGACGTCGTGGATCACGAACCCGCGCTTGGGCAGGATGGTGCTGCTCGCGATAGCGCTCCCGAGGTTGCCCGCGCCGACGAGCGCGATGTTGTAGGTCTGCTTTAGGCCGAGGATCGCCCTGACCGCCTCGACGAGGTCGTAGGCCTGGTACCCCACGCCCCTGGTGCCGGAGAAGCCGATCGCGTTGAGGTCCCGCCGCACCTGGACGGGGTTTATCCCCGTGAAATCACCGAGCTCCTTGCTCGAGACCGCGTCCCGGCCCTCCTCTATTAGCTGCTGCGTGACCCTGAGGTACTTGGTCAACCTGTTCGTCAAACCCGGCTGTAGCGTGGCTCGCACCTTGCCTCCGACATCTTGTTCTATACATCAAATAGTTACAACGGACCATTGTAACAAAAACGCCTCAACTTGCACTTAGGGTGCTCTTAGCAGGCAGAAACTCCTCTAGCAAGTCTCATTACAGCCGTGGGCATCTTTCTCCGCCGTCGGTGGTGTTGTAGAGTAGCGGGGTGAGCAAGAATCGTGTAGTACCCAACAAGAGTTTCTGCGAGGGGCGGATCCCCCGACCGTCCTCGCCCCGACCGGCCCTGTAGAGGGGCGCGATCGGGGCGATTGAGCGTTCTCCCGGTTCTCCGGGCGCTCGTACCGGGTACTTGTTCGCGAGACCTTTGTTTCGGGGGAACCTTGTCTGCTTATTTGGAAGAGGGGCGATGGGGGCACGCCGCCCTTCGTGCCGGACGCGGTAACGGCGAGGACCGTTCCGGCGCCGTAGTAGTGCGGCGTATGAACGACGTCGACCTGTGGCGCATACTGCAGTTGCGGGAGACCGTGCGCTGGTCCGGGGACCCCCGTGCGTTCGAGCTTCTGCGGGGGATGGATGAGGCGCGCTGGGCCGTCGCCGAGGACGGCTCGGATGGCCGCGTGGTTGGGATGGTCGGGGCCATGCCGCTGGGGAAGGTGGGCATACTCTGCCACCTCGCCGTCCATGGGGGGTACCGGGGGCGGGGGCTCGGGGCCCGGCTCACCTCGTGGGCTGTCTCCTACCTGCTCTCCCGTGGGGTCGAGGTCGTCAGGCTCGACTCGACGCGCGCCGCTGAGGGACTCTACCGCTCCATGGGCTTCGAGCCCGTCCTCGGACGCACCGAGTACCGGCTCGAAGGGGGAGTCCTCGCCGCCAGGCTGCGGGGGGACCGGCATTTTTTCGTGGCAGGAGTTGGGGAGGATAAAGCGTTGCGGGTAACGCCGCTCTCTTTTGGGGACCTGCCGGAGCTCTACGGGGTCGACCTCTGGTCCTATGGGGCGGACCGCTCGGCGCTCATCATGGCGACCCTCAGGCGGTACCCCGGCTGGGGCCTCGTCGCCCGGGACGCCTCGGGGAGGATCAAGGGCTACCTCGTGCGGAGCGCGTCCGGCGCGACCGTCAGGGTAGGGCCCTTCATGACCTCCTCACCGGACGTCGCCCGGGCCCTACTCATCCGCGCCCTCCAGACCGACGGCGGACGGTCCGTCGAGATCTCGCTTCCCGCCCCGAAAGGGAGCCCGGCGCACGAGCTGCTATGCGAGTTTGGCTTTGTCGGCCGTCGGGATCGACTCCGGATGGAGCTTGGAGAGGCCTCCACGCCCGAAGGGCTACAAACCTACGGCACCACCCCGTACCTGGCTACCTGATCCATCCTAGCCGAGCTACGACCTCCCGGGACCGTACCGCGTCCCGTGGGCGGTTTTCGCTACCTCCTTGGAAGGTCGAGGTACGCGGCCTCCAGGGTCGACGTTTCGGTACCCGGGATTGGACCCCTGCGCCGAAAGATCACGGCTCGACCGTCGGGCACGAACGTGCCCTTCATGGCCGCCGTTGTTGGTGCTGCCCCTAAGCCGGTGCTTTCTCGGGCTCCCTGACAGGGGCTCTCTCCGGGACCGGCTCCTCGCGGCGCTCCTTGCGGCGTTCGGGCGTCGGTTCGACCAGGGGCTCCACCACCTCCTCGCGCTCCGGCTTCTCCTCGCCACCAGCCCTCACCTTCACCATCCCCTCGCCTCCCTTTCGGTGTATTCGCGTAACTCCTCGGGACCATCCACCAGCCCGGCGCCGAGCTCTTCCGCCACGCGCAGGATCTTGGCCTCCGCCTCCTTGGGGAACATTCCCCCGCCCCCACGCGGCCTCACAAAGGCCACGGGAAGCGCTTTCTCCGCCCTGAAGAAGGACCTCTTCTCGTGGTGCACCACCCGGCCCCACGCCAGCACGCTGCCCGCGACGTACGGAAGGGGTTGCGTCTCCGTGGTCGGCTCGTATCGGGCATATAGCCCGCAAGAACAGCCGAACTCCGGAGAGGTCTCGCACGCGCTCTGCACCAGCAGCGGTTTGTTCGGGTCCGCCTGCACCCGTGGTGGGCAGACGGCCACGGTAGGGCCCGTCGTGGACCAACTCTTGTGACCGGTCTGGGCATGGAGGCTCTCAGACGGGGCTATCCATCCGCTTGGGATCACCCGCCACGTCCTGTAGCCGACCACGATGCCGGTCCTGTCCGGGATCATCATGCTTCTCATCTTACCGCTCTACCGGCAACCCATAGAAAACGATCTGGTCGGTGGGCCAGGGAGAGGGGACGAGTGTTGCGCGGAGAATCTACGTTGGGAACAACGGGAGGGGGGTAAGAACGTCTATGTTCGCAAACGACGTCCGGGAAATCATCTGACCGGCGACGATCCGGCGGTAGTCGACGAGCGCCCGAAAGGCGAGTCTTCGTAAGAGCTTCCGGCGGAAGTCAAACCCAACAAGACCACGAAGCGGGAGGAGCAGGTTTGGAAGAAGGTCGGCAGGATCTCGCCAAGCGGGCGCAGGATACGGGCGCCACGGAGGAAGAGGCCCACATCCTCTACCACCTCGACGAGGTGGGTAGGCTGTTCTACGAGCTGCCCGGGATCACCGAGGTAGATCTCGCGACCTCCGGCCAGCACGTCTCGGCGCTCGTCCGTATGCTCGCATCGCGGGTAGCGGAAAGGGAGCACCCGGAGGGCTGGTTTTTTAGCAAGCGCGACGAACAAGGGGTCTAGCCGGACCAACAGGTTGTCCTCGCGGTTGGTCGAGCCTCTCAGGCGCCCGGTAAGGGGCTTGTAGCGGCCCACGAACCGGCGACGCCGTTCTCCCGGCGGTTCGCGTCCTCTGCTTTGCGCGGGTAGAGGTCGGCGGAACACGTGCCGTCCTC
>JADDPR010000278.1 GCA_016781775.1 Rubrobacter sp.
GGTACCCCTCCCACACCTTCGGGTCCGGCGGAACACGATGAGGGTGGCAAGGTCAACGGTCCTACCCGTCCCCGGAGCGTAGCCTCGCACAGCTACCCCAGGCGCCGCGTTCTGCGCGGCGCCGCACGCTGGAGAATCTGCCCACTCGCGGGCCGGTAAGGTCCCCTATGGCCCGTCTTCGCAACCACCGCGGCGGTTGCCTTACCGGGAGCCGTCGTGGGGTTAACGGCGGAGGTCGTGCTCTTCTATGAGTGGGGCCGCCGCCCGGTTCACCTCGCCCTTCTGCACGTCGAGCGTGTCGAGAAGCTCTATGAGGCGGCCCTTGAGCTCGCGGGTGTGGGCGGCGTGCTCCTCGAGGAGGCCGGAGGCCGTGCGGGCGAGCTCGCGGGCCGTCTCCTCCTCGTCGAGGTCGGCGTCGGCGAAGCGACGGGCGGCCTTCTCGCGGCGGCGCCCGACACGGTCGAGTTCGCGGGAGTTTTTGCCGTAGCTTTTCTCCATCTCCCTGAGCCTGTCGTCGTCCCCACCGCGCGTCGCGTCGTTCATCTGGCCGAGCAGGGAGACGCCGCGGCCCTGGAGCTTGCTCAACTCGGCGTCGAACTCCGCGAGCTCGGCTTTTGCCTCGTCCCGGCGACGGAGCCTCTCCCGGAACTCATCGTGCAGGCCCTTGCAGCGCTCCTTGTAGAGCTCGGCCTCGCTTTGGATCTCGGCCGCCATCTGGTCGGCTAGCGTGCTGCGTTTGAAGAGCGGCATCCGTCCACACCTCCCCTGGCCGCGGAATCTACTCGCCTCTTGCACGTTGGATGATAGCGCGGACGGGCCGCTTTGAGAACCGGATGTGGCTCGAAGCCTAGATCTCCCCCAGGTACGCCTCGCGGACCTTCGGGTCCTGCCGAAGCTTCTCCGCCGGCGCGGAGTTGACGACGGCGCCGGTCTCCAAGACGTAGCCGCGCGTCGCGATCTCCAGGGCCACGTTGGCGTTCTGCTCGACGAGAAGGATCGTCGTGCCCTGCTTGTTTATCTCCTGGATAATCTGGAAGATCCGCTCGACGAGCACGGGCGCCAGCCCCATCGAGGGCTCGTCCAGGAGGAGGAGCTTCGGGCGGCTCATGAGGGCGCGGCCGATGGCGAGCATCTGCTGCTCGCCGCCGGACATCGTGCCGGCCTCCTGCTTTATGCGCTCCTTGAGGCGCGGGAAGAGGTCGAAGACGCGGTCCATGTCCTCACGGATGTCGTCCGTGCGGTGGTAGGCGCCCATCTCCAGGTTCTCGCGGACGGTCATGCGGGAGAAGATCTTGCGTCCCTCGGGACTCTGGGCTATTCCCTTGGAGATCATGTCGTGCGCCGGGGTCCCCTGTATCTCCTCGCCGTCGAAGACGACCCGGCCCTGCTTCGGCGGCAGGACGCCGTGGATGCTCCTGAGGGTCGTCGTCTTGCCGGCCCCGTTGGAGCCGATGAGCGTGACGACCTCCCCCTCCTCGACGGTGAGCGAGACGCCCCTCAGGGCCTGGATGTGGCCGTAGAAGCTGTGGATGTTCTCTACTTCGAGTAGCGCCATGCTTTAACCCGTTCTAGCCGTGCCGAGGTAGGCCTCGATGACCCGCTCGTCCTGGCGGACCTCGGTCGGGGTGCCCTCGGAGATCTTCTCGCCGTGGTCGAGGACCGTCACCCGGTCGGAGATGCTCATCACGACCCGCATCTCGTGCTCGATAAGGAGGACGGAGAGCCCCCGCTCCTCCCTCAAACGCCCGATAAGCTCCGTCAGGCGCGCCGTCTCCTGCGGGTTCATCCCCGCCGTTGGCTCGTCGAGGAGGAGCAGCTTCGGATCGGAGGCGAGCGCCCGCGCGATCTCCAGCCTGCGCTGGTCCCCGTAGGGGAGGTTCTTGGCGAAGGTCTGCCTACCCCTGAGACCGACGAAGCCGAGGAGGGCGTGCGCCCTCTCGCGGGCCTCCTTCTCCTCGCGGCTCACGCCGGGGGTGCCCAGGATCGAGCCGAGGATGCTCCCCTTGAGGCGGACGTGCATCCCGGCGAGCACGTTGTCGACGGCGCTCATCGTGCCGAAGAGCCGGATGTTCTGGAAGGTGCGACCGAGGCCCATCTGGGCCCGCTCGTGCGGCTTCATCCTCGTTATGTCGCGCCCGGTGAGGACGAAGCGGCCGCTCGTGGGGATGTACAGCCCGCTCACCATGTTGAAGAACGTCGTCTTCCCGGCCCCGTTCGGCCCTATCAAGCTGACGATCGCGCGCTCCGGGATGTCGAAGTCGACCGAGTTGACGGCCACGAGGCCGCCGAAGGTCTTGGTGATCCCGCGCGCCTCCAGGATGTTGGTAACGCCCGCGCCGTTGGCCGCGCGGGCTCCCCCGTTGGGCTCAGGCACGGGCCGTACCTCCGAGCGCGTCGCCGCCGGTGCTGTCGTCGTGCAGCTCCTCTTGTCGCTGACGGTTCGGGATGATCCCCTCCGGTCTCAGGAGCATCATGAGGACGAGGATGATGCCGAAGATAAAGAAATTGTATTTGGGGATGTCCGCCCCCGAGAGGAGCGGGCTCCCCAGCGCGTCGCCGATCGCGTGAACCCAGCCGTTAATCTGGGGGAGCAGGTAGAAGTTGATCCCCTGCAAGGCTATGGCGCCCAGGATCACACCGTAGATGTTCCCCATCCCGCCGAGGATGACCATGCACAGGATCAGGATCGAGATGTTGAACGAGAAGCTCGTCGGGAAGATGCTCTTGATGAACGCCCCGTAGAACGCCCCGGCGATCCCCCCGAAGACCGCGCCGAGGGCGTACGCCCAGAGCTTCGTCGTGACCGGGTTGATCCCCATCGCCGCCGCGGCCGTCTCGTCCTCCCGCACGGAGACCCACGCCCTACCGAGCCTGGAGTCCCTGAGCCTGATGTTCACGAAGATCGTGATGAGGACCAGGACCAGGATAGTGTAGTACCAGGGGTTGAGGTCCAGCGTCCCGAACCGCTGCCAGGAGCTCAAGGACTCCGGGAGGAACGGGATGCCGGGCGAGTCGATGGACTTGATGCCTACGGTCCCGTTCGTGAGGTTGAAGCCACCGAGGTTGTCCCCGTTCTGGAAGAATCGCGGGATGATCTCGCCGAACCCGAGCGTCACGATCGCGAGGTAATCTCCGCGCAGCCTCAGGGTCGGGGCGCCGATAAGGACGCCGCACAGGGCGGTGAAGGCGCCCGCGACGAGCAGCACGATCCAGAACGAGATGTGTATCCCCGGACGCGCCCCGCCGCTCAAGCTCTGCGCCGTGGAGAGAAACGAGAAGCTCACCTGGTTGAAGTGGCTGGAGGCGAGCCAGCCCATGACGTAAGCCCCGAGGGCATAGAACGCCACGAAGCCCAGGTCCAGAAGCCCGGCGAAGCCGATCACGATGTTCAGCCCGAGCGCCAGCATCACGTAGACCGCGATAACGATGATCGGGAACATGAGCCCCAGGCCCAAGCCGTCGTCCAGGAGCGGGAAGAGGAACGCCAGCGTGATAAGGACCGCCGGCAGGGCGAACCTCTTGAGAGCCACGCCCCTCATGCCCGGCCACTCCCGCCGCCCTGGGTTGCCGAACGGTCGCCGAGTAGACCCGTGGGCCGGAAGACGAGGACCAGGACAAGGACCGCGAAGATCACGATCGAGGTCCAGCGCACCCCGACGTACTGATCCGCCATCGAGCCGATGATCCCGATCAGTAGCCCCCCGACCACGGCGCCCGAGAGGTTGCCGATGCCGCCGAGGACGGCCGCCGTGAAGGCGTAGAGCCCCTGCGTGAAGCCGACGTTGAAGACGGTAATACCGTTGAAGAGCCCGTACATCACGCCGGAGGCCCCCGCCAGGATGCCACCGAGAAGGAAGGTAACGGAGATCGTGCGGTTCACGTTGATCCCGACCATCGCCGCGGCCTCCTTGTCTTGAGCCACCGCCCGCATCGCCTTGCCCTGCTTGGTGTTTTTTATGAAGTAGGAGAGCCCGACGAGGAGGGGTATCGTCACGGCCAGGACGAACAGGTCCTTCCACCGGAAGACGATGGCGTCGCCCGGAAGGATGTTCGCGCTGGAGATAAGGTCCGGGAACGGGACCTGGGCGGGGCCCTTCCAGACCAGTCCTACGTTCTGAAGGATAAACGACATGCCGATCGCGGTGATCAGGACGGCAAGACGCGGCGAGTTCCTCAAGGGCTTGTACGCGATGCGCTCGATACCGACGTTGAGGAGGCCGCACGCGGCCATGGCCACGACGAGGGCTATAAGCACCCCGGCTACCTTTATGATGGTCCCCGAGTCCCCGGAGATCGGGGCGAAGAGACCGAGGCCGAAGAGCGTCCCCGAGAGGACCGTCAGGCCGACGAACGAGCCGATCATGAAGTTGTCGCCGTGGGCGAAGTTGATAAGCTCGATGATCCCGTAGACCAAGGTGTAGCCGAGGGCTATAAGGGCGATAATCGCCCCGTTGGTTAGGCCTATGAGAAGCTGCGAGGTGAACTGCCCCGGGTCCTGGACCGCCTGCACGAGCAGCAGCGCCAGCATGAGCGCCACCACGGCGACCGCCAGACGAGACTGCCAGCTTGAATGCCTCAGGCCCTCGAGGAGAGCCCCCGAGAGGGTCTTGGTAGCGTCACCGGTAGTCAATGAGAGTGTCCTCTTCTAGGAGCGGGGACCGGTCAAGAGTGCGCCGGTCCCCATGCTCGATCATCTTGCTTTGCCTGCCGCCCGGTCTACTCCGCCGACGCGGTTACGTCGGAGACGTCGAGGGTGCGATCCAGCGTGAACTGCCCGTCCTCGACGGTCTGCACGGAGAGCTCGGTGAGCGTCGTGTCGCCGTCCTCGTCGAAGCTCCACTCGCCGAGCACGCCTTCGTAGTCCTCGGTGGCGAGAATCTCGCGCAGGACGCCCTCGCGGGTGACGTCGCCGTCGGCCTCGTAGGCGCGCTCGATGGCGTCGAGCATCACGTTGGCCGCCTCGTAGGCGTAGGCGGTGTACGGCTGGATGTCCTCGTTGTACTTCTCCTCGTAGTTCTCTACGAAGTCCTGGCCCTCGTCGGAGAGCTCTTCCTCCGGCAGGCCGCCGAAGGTAACGTAGATGCCCTCCGCCGCGTCGCCCGCCTGGTTGAGGAGCTCGTCGACGAAGATGCCGTCCGGCCCGATAAACGCGACGTCCTCGTTGCTCATGCCGGCCCCGACCTTGTCCTTTATAAGCTGGCCGGCGTTGTTCTCGATGATGCCGCCGAAGTAGATGGCGTCAGGCTCTGCCTGCGCGATCTTGTTCATCAGCGAGCGGTAGTTCGAGGCGGAACCGTCGATTCCCTCGCGCCCGAGGATCTCGATGTCGAGCTCCTCGGCGACCCTCTCGAACTGGTCGGCGAGGCCCTTGCCGTAGGTCTCACGGTCGTCGAGGATGTAGACCGACTCGAGGCCCTCCTCGTCCATCAGGGTAGCGCCGGCCGCACCCTGCTTGTCGTCGGCCACGATCACACGGGCGTAGTTGCGCTCGCCCGTCGGGTAGTACTTGTCCGGCTCGTCGGGCTCGCCGCCGGGCTTCGTCAGGCCGATGTAGGTGTTGGCCGGGCTGATCATGCCTAGCCCCGCCTCGTTGAGGATCGGGATCTCGACCGCCGCGCATCCAGAGTTGAACGGGCCGATCCAACCGACCACCTCGTCGCGCTGCGCAACACTTTGCGCGTTCTCGGCGCACTTGGCCTCGTCCCACTGCCCTGCTTGCGCCGTCGCGTCGTCCAGGGACTCGTACTTCACCCTGACTTCCCCGGCCATGCCGTCCCGCTCCTGCAGCGCGAGCTCGATGGAGTTCACCATCGTCTCGGTCTGGGCGCGGTTCGCCCCCTGCAACGGGAAGTCGCTGACGATCGTCGCAGTCGGCCCCTCCGCGCTACCACCCTGCCCCTCGCCGCCACCGCCGCCGCCGCAGCCCACGACTACAAGAGCCGAAGCTACCCCCAATGCCGCAAGCATTCCTGCCTTATGCTTCCCCGTCACCCTGCCTCCTTCTAAGGGCCCACCACGGAGGGCCTCCCAATAACCCGCCTCGCCCCCACCGACCGCGACAAACCCGGGCCGGTTCGCGAAGAGTTTTCATCGGAACGAAATTATCACCAAGCCGCATCTTACAGTCAACCGTGAGGGCCCGGTATGGCCCGTGGTATAATTGTTGGCGTCTTTCCCCGCGCCGGAGTGGCGGAATGGTAGACGCGACGGACTCAAAATCCGTTGAGGGCAACCTCGTGTGGGTTCGAGTCCCACCT
>JADDPR010000541.1 GCA_016781775.1 Rubrobacter sp.
GTGGTCAAAGCCCGGACGTCCTCGAGCGGGACGGCGACCTTGGCGCGCACCTCGATGCCTCGTCTCGCGAAGGAGGTCTCCGTGGCGGCTACCTCCATCTCGAGGACGGAGCCGCGCCTCGGCTCGTCGGGCACGATCAGCCACTCGAGCCTCAGCTCGGGGATGTCATCGAAAGCGTCGAGGACCTTGTGGGCCAACCGGTCCACCTCGTCCATCGGCCCGTGCACGGCGCGCCCCCTCGTCTCCGCTACCCTGCCGGCAGTGTAGCGTATGCTGAGTTGACCTCCCAGGAAGTTCGTTACGCGGCAAGCGGCCGCGCCCGCGGCCGCCCGGACAACGACCGCCACCCCCTGCCCCACGCGGCCGTGGTATCCCGTAACCCCGAACCGGAGCTCGGTACCCTCGACCAGAAGTTCAGGAATGGGCCGGAGACTTCCTCTTCGGGGCCGCGTATAAGTAGGAAGAGGGCGCTCGAAACGAACGCCCCCACCTTTTTCCCGGCGTCCTCCTATTACCCCCCCTCCCGAGGACGCCGGTCGCGTTGTAATACCCTCACCGGGCGGACGCCAGACCTCGGCCAGCCCCATTATCGGGATCATCCAGGCCATCCGCCCGTCGAAGAGGCGGATCGTCCCTCCATCCGCCGGACGAACCGCGAACCCACGACGGCAACGAGATCCGTTGGGAGCGCCCCGCGATTCATAGCTGCTCAACGGGGTTCACGGGCCCGTAACCGTCGTCGCGAACTCGGCCGCGCCGTAAAGACGGACTTCCTGTGCTAGTACCTCCGCTCGGAGCCGACCAGACGGTAGAGCCACGGGGGGCTGAACAGGTCGAGAACTGGAACGCGGCCAACTCGTTCGTCTTCTACGGCAAGGACAGGGAGATAGCTACAACCGCCTCGAAGATCAGGAGGTCGCCGTGCTCTCGCTGCACCTCCTCCGTCAGCCCCTACGCCAGATTCGAGATGGACATGAACAAGCGCCTGCCACTCAGGGACGTTACGCATGCAATGTAGTGCGGATTGCGCTTGGTACCAGGAACCGTACCTCTCCCCTATTCCTCCTCATCCTCCTTGGGCCATCTCCTCGATCAGTCGCAAGGTCGCCAGGGCGTCGCCCAGGGCCGAGTGGTCCCCCTTGGGCAGCTTCTGGTTTCGGTAGCCGCCTCTCTTGGAGGGCTCGCATACGTAGGAGGCGTAGCGCCTCATGGCGCACTCCCAGGGGGGCAACTCCCCCGCCAGGGCCCCACGGGCCCCGAGGCCCCTTACCTCCGTGTCCCACACCCTCCTGTCGTACGGGGCGTTGTAGACGACGACCCTTTTGCCCCACAATGCCTCCAACAGGTCCGGGTAGACCTCTCGGAAGGAGGGCGACTCGGCGAGGCTCTTTGCGGTGTAGCCGTGCACCCGCGTGGCGCCAGGCTCTATCGGGCAGACGGGCCTGACGGTGCCCTCGAAGAGCGTCCTGGCGTCGGCGTCGACGACCGCCACCTCCACGAACCCCACGGGGGGTTTGAGCCCGGTGGTCTCCGAGTCGAGCACGCAAAACTGTCTCGATCGCAGAAGTTCTTTGGCCCACGCCACCGAGCCGGCGCGGTCCT
>JADDPR010000560.1 GCA_016781775.1 Rubrobacter sp.
CCTTCGAGGGCGAGACGGAAGGGCCGGACCTCGAAGCCTTGAGGAGCACCTTTCATCGAAAGGCCTTCGTGAGCCGGCAAGAAGGGTTGTGCCGGACGCTCCTGGCGGACGGAAACACCCCCGCGAAGCTTGCGGAGATGACTCTAGGCGACGTCCCCCCTTCGGAGGCGTTCGAGACTTACCTCGATCGTCGGGCGGAGCTCGGGTTGGACGTCTCGGCCGAGGCGCCGCTCGTGGTCGACCCGGACGGGAACCGGGTGCCCAAGGACGCGGTCGTCGAGCACCTCAAGTTCGCGCGACTGACGCGCGTAAGCATCGAGGGGAACGGCGCGCTCTGCCGCGGGCTGCTCGCCACCCGCTACGGTGAATCCTCCGGTGTCGCAACGCAGTAACTAGAAAGGAGACCGTGGCATGCAAGCCGCAAGGTTGCACGAGTACGACCCGAGCATCCCCCAACAGAGCCTGCAGATAGAAGACATCCCCGAGCCGACGATACAGGGCCCCATGGACGTCATCGTCCGCATCGGGGCGGCGGGGCTCTGCCGGACGGACATCCACATCGTCGAGGGGCAGTGGGCCCCGATCACCGGCATGGAGCTACCGTACGTCCTGGGCCACGAAAACTCCGGGTGGGTCGAGGAGGTCGGCTCATGGTGCATCCTTTGATCACCTGCGGCCTCTGCCGCGCCTGCCGGGCCGGGGACGACATGCACTGCGAGAACAGCGCGTTCCCCGGCATCGACTCCGACGGGGGCATGGCCCAGCTTCTCAGGACCAGCGCCAGAAGCTGCGTGAAGCTCGACCCCGTCCTTCAGCCCAAGGACATCGCGGCGCTCGCGGACGCCGGTCTCACCGCTTACCACGCCGTCAGAAAGAGCGTGCCGCACCTCTACGCGGGCACGAAGGCCGTGGTCATCGGCGCCGGGGCCTGGGGCACATCGGCATCCAGTGCCTCAAGGCGCTTACCCCCACCGAGATCATCGTCGTCGACCCGAACGAGAAGGCGCTCGATCTGGCGAAGGAGTGGGGCGCAGACCAGACGGTGCAGGTACGGGAAGGGTACCTGGACACCGTGCTCGAGATGACGGACGGCAAGGGCGCGGAGGTCGTCTTCGACTACGTGGGCGAGAGGGGCGCCGAGGACGACGCCTGGAAGATGACCCGCCGGGCGGGCTACCACTACGTGATCGGCTACGGCGGCACGGTGGAGGTGCCGACCATCGACATCATCTCCTCTGAGCGCAACGTCATCGGCAACCTCGTCGGCACCTACAACGACCTCGCCGAGCTCATGATCCTCACCGCTCAAGGGAAGGTCTCGCTCCACACGTCGACCTACCCCCTGGACGCCGTCAACGACGCGATCCAGGACCTCAACACCGGCAACCTCCAGGGGAGGGGCATCCTCATCCCCGAGGGGGGCGGGCTCCTAGAAGCTCTCCCTTCTATACCTGCCAGCAGCGGGCTGGTACATGATCTACCAGCCCGCTGCTGGCAACCTCTAGCGAGCAGTGGAGACATGCGTCTCTGCGGAGATCGGAAGGAGAAGAACGATGAAGCTCAAGCCAGTAGGAGAGC
>JADDPR010000171.1 GCA_016781775.1 Rubrobacter sp.
AGAAGTGCGACGAGTGCGGCTACACCTACGACTACGACAAGACCACCATCGTCCCCGCGTACTCGACCCGCAGCGCCCGCAACTTCACCTGCCCGGAGTGCGGTCACCATCAGGAAGTCTCGATGCGTCATTACCACGATCGGGAGAAACCTTCGTAAGTCCAAGTGAGCTCTATGCTCCCGTCCTGGTAGCCAATGACGCAGAGGTTCGGCATCTTGTAGATGCGGTGGCGTTCCTCGGGTAGCAGGGCGTCCAATTGCTCGGGGATGATCCTTGCGTAGGATTCCAAGAGGTCTTCCCGGTCGCGCTCGAGCTCTCTAATGCGGGACTGCCTGCTCCTGAGCCGTTCCAACTCTGGCTCGGCGGTTTCGGTGCTCGATTCAGCCCGCGCACTTTGGACTCGTCCCTTATCCAACTTCTCGTCCAGGTACAGGTCCACGAGGCGGTCCTTCTGCCGATCGGTGTCGGAGAGCCTCTTGAGCTACCCCCTCTCTTCCTCGGGGTTGCGGCTCGACGCCTCTTGTTCCCGAGACAACATCTCGTCTACGGCGCCGGGGCGAACGGCACCGACATATGGACCAGCGGGGAAGGGGCCACGTTACGGCCGCGTAGCCGGGGACCACGGGTACGCCGCGCCGCGGGAAGCCGATTTGCTCCCCGCGCATGCGGAGCGCGAGCGTCGGCGGGCGGGTGGTCGGTAGGGTAGGCGGGCCGGCGCTCGATCCTCGTGCCCGATCGGCGGGAGCAGCGTTCGGGTCGCTATCCGCGCTTCTCCCGACGGCGCCACAAAAACCAGAGGACCGCGACGACCGCAGCGGCCAGCACCACGTACTGGGGGACGGATGCGTACTGCTGCACGAGCCTCCACCGGGCGCCGAGCGCCCAACCGAGTCCTATGAACGCCCCGTTCCAAATGGCAGTCCCGAGGGCAGTGTAGACGACGAACCTCGGGATCGGCATGGCCCCGAAGCCCGCCGGCAGCGAGACGAAGGTGCCCACCCCCGGAACGAGCCGGCCGAACAGTACCGCCATCCCGCCGCAACGCTCGAACCACCCGCTCACCCTGTTCAGGTCCGACTCGTCGACGAAGACGAACCGCCCAAAGCGAACGACGAATCGGCGCAGGCGCTCCTGGCCGAGCCGGCGCCCCAACGCGTACAGCACCAACGCGCTGACCACCGACCCCGACGTCGCCGCCAGCAGCACCGGGAGGAACGAGAAGCGCCCCTGGCCGACCAGGAAGCCGGCGAGGGGCAGGATCAGAGCCGAGGGGATCGGCGGAAACAGGTTTTGCAGCACTATCAGGGCGAAAACGCCGGCGTAACCGAAGGAGTAGACGACGTCGGTTAGCCAACCTTCGAGGCCAGCGAGAAGACCGCTCATACGTCCTCCTCCGCCGGTCGCCTCCTCGGCACTGGCGCGTCAATGCTTACTCCCAAGGGAAGCACGAGGGCTACCATCCCGGTACCTCTCTGTCGTGATCGGGGTCGAGCGCTCCGTTTCCGTCTCCATCGATCCCGAAACCTGCGCCTCTCCGGGAGCACGAAATCGCCCAGTAATACCGAATCCGGTTGTAGACTGTGCATATGCCAAAGA
>JADDPR010000054.1 GCA_016781775.1 Rubrobacter sp.
AAGCTCATCACCGCGAAGTCCATCGCCTACGATCCGGAGGCGCGGCGCAAGCTGTGGGAGGCGAGCGAGGGGCTGACCGGCCTGAAGGTCTCGGCCTAGGGATGGCGCGGGATCGGGGGATAGAGGTCCGGGGTCTCGTCCGGGAGTTCCGGAAGGGCCCCAAGGCCGTCGACGGCATAGACATACGGGTCCAACCCGGCGAGATCTACGGTTTCCTTGGACCCAACGGCGCGGGGAAGTCCACCACCGTCTTGATGCTTACGACCCTCCTGCCGCCGACGAGCGGGACGGCGATCGTCGCCGGCTACGACGTCGTCAAGGAGGGGCCCCAGGTGCGAGCCTCCATAGGGGCGGCGTTGCAGGAGGCGGCCCTCGACCCGTTCCTTACCGGCCGCGAGCACATGACCCTCCAGGCCGCGCTGCACGGCCTAGCGCGCAAGGAGCGGAAGACGCGCGGCGACGAGCTTCTGGAGCGGGTCGGGCTGGAGGAGGCCGCGGACCGGCGGGTGCGCGGCTACTCCGGGGGGATGAAGCGCAGGTTGGATCTCGCCCTCTCGCTCGTACACCGGCCCGAGATCCTCTTCCTCGACGAGCCGACGACCGGCCTCGACCCGCAGAGCCGCTCGGCGCTCTGGAACGAGGTGAGCCGGCTCGCGCGCGACGAGGGCGTAACGGTCTTCCTGACGACGCAGTACCTTGAGGAGGCCGACGTTCTGGCCGACAGGGTCGGGATCATCGACCGTGGCAAGATAGCGGCCGAGGGGACGCCGGAGGAGCTGAAGGCGGAGATCGGACGCCCGAGCGTCGAGGCGACGCCCTCGAGCCGCGAGGAGCGCGACAGGGTCGCGAAGGTCCTCTCGCGCTTCGGCGAGGAGATCGCCGCGCAGCCCGGCGCCGTCGCGGTCCGCCTCGACCATGGCGCGGGCGACCTCGCCGACGTGGTCCGAGCCCTCGATGCCGAGAACTTGAAAGTCACGAATCTCAGGATAGAGGAGCCCACCCTCGACGACGTCTTTCTGGAGAAGACGGGCCGCTCCCTCGAAGGGGCCGGAGACGAGAAAGGGGAGACCGGGATGGAGGAGTCACAGGGGTGAACTCGTCCCTTCTCGTCCAGATCCTGAGCCTCGCGCGCCGCTCGACGTTGCGGACCTTGCGCCAGCCTGCGGTCATGGTCTCGGCGCTCGTGTTCCCGATGATGTTCTACACCATCAACGCCTACGGGCTCGACGCGGCGACGAAGATCCCCGGCTTCCCGGCCGATTCGTACAAGGACTTCGCGTTCGCCTTCCCGCTCGTTCAGGCCTCGCTCTTCGGGGCGATCACGGCCGGCTCCGACCTCGCCCGCGACATCGAGAGCGGATTCTTCGACCGGCTCTCCCTGACGCCCATGCGGCCCTCGGCCCTGTTGCTGGGGATGCTCGCGGGGGTAGTGGCGCTCGGGCTCATACAGGGCGTCATCTTCCTGATCATGGGGCTACTCTTCGGGGTGGACATAAAATCCGGATTTCCCGGCATGCTTGTCCTTATCCTGCTGACGGTACTCGTCTCCCTCGGCTTCGGGGGGATCGGGGCGATGTTGGCGTTGAGGACCGGCTCGGTCGAGGCGGTCGAGAGCGCTTTTCCGCTGTTCTTCGTCTCGATCTTTATGTCCAGCATCAACCTGCCTCGCGACCTGATCGAGGCCGACTGGTTCCGTATCGTCGCGACGGCGAACCCGATCTCCTACCTCGTCGAGGGCCTCCGCAGCCTCGTCATTACGGGTTGGGATGCACAGGCGTTGGCCTTGGGCTTCGGGTGCGCGCTTGCGATCGTGGTGCTCTCGCTCGCAGGGGCGTCGTCGTTCCTTCGGACGAGGGTGGCGCGCTGATGGGCGGCTTCTTCTCGGTGGCCTGGGCCGTCGCGGCGCGCCAGGTCTACAAGTACTTCGCCAACCCCGCGTTTCTCGCGCCGGCGTTCTTCCCGATCTTCTTTTTCGTCGCGTTCGCGGGCGGGCTTACGCGGGTGGGGGACGTCCCCGGCTTCGATTACGCGGCGGGCTACATCGCGTTTCAGTTTGTGTGGGCGCTCTTGCAGGCGGTCGCGATGGGCGGGGCGTTCACCGGCTTCTCCATCGCCGGGGACTTCGAGAACGGCTTCGCCAGGAGGCTCATGCTCGCCGCCTCGGACCGGCGCGGGATCATCCTCGGCTACACCCTGGCCTCGCTCGTGCGCGCGACGATGACCGGGACGCTCGTCACGGTCGTCGCGCTTATCGCGGGGATGCCGATAATCGGCGGGTTCGACTTCTTCGGCCTGATCGGCCTGGCCATCCTCGTGAACGTCGCGGCGACCCTCTTCGGGGCGGGCATCGCGATGCTGCTCCGCACCCAGCAGGCGGGGCCCGTGATACGGACCCCGATCTTCCTGGTCCTGTTCCTCGCCCCGGTCTTCGTCCCCCTGAACCTGTTGAGCGGCTGGATCGAGATCCTCGCCCGCTTCAACCCGTTCACCACGATCCTCGGCGCCGCCCGCGGCTTCCTCGCAGGCACACCCGTGGGCGTCCTCCCCGCTTACTCCATCGGCCTCGGCCTCGTCGTACTCTTCGCCCTCTGGGCGCTCTACGGACTCAGGCGCGCCGAGAAGACGGGGGGCTAGGATGACGGCGGGAAGCCGCGGACGCACATACGGCCGTCCCATCGCCGCCGTCCAACGCGCGGCAACGAAGCTCCACGCGGCTCTCTTCCGCGCTACGGGCGGCAGGGTCGGTGGTAGCGTCCCCGGTAGCGGTCCCGTCCTGCTCCTGACGACGAACGGACGCAAGACCGGCAGGGAGCGCACCGTCCCGCTCCTCTACTTCCGGGACGGCGAGGACCTCGTCCTCGTCGCCTCCAACGGCGGTACGGCCAGCCATCCGACGTGGTGGCTCAACCTCCGGGCGAACCCCGTGGCAACGGTCGAGGTGGGGGACCGTAGGCTGCGCGTACGGGCCCGGGAGGCGAGCCCGGAGGAGAAGGGGCGGCTGTGGCCGCGATTGGTCGAGATGTACGGCGGGTATCAGGGATATCAGGAGAAGACGGACCGGGAGATCCCGGTAGTCATCCTGCATCCCGAAATCGACCGGCCCCGAGAGGGGCGTGAGCGAGAGGAGAGCCGTAATGGCCGACTTTGAAACCCTCGATAGGGACCAGCTAAAGGAGAAGATCGACCGGGGCGACGACTTCGTGCTCGTCGAGACCCTTCCGGAGACGGCGTTCAAGAAGCGCCACCTCCCCGATGCCGTGAACCTCGACGACGTGGGCCGCATCCCGGAGCTCCTCCCCGACAAGGAGGCCGAGATCGTCACCTACTGCACCAACTTCAACTGACACGCCTCAGAGAGGGTCGCCCGTGAGCTGGTGACCATGGGTTACACGAACGTCAAGGAGTACCCCGGCGGCAAGCAGGACTGGGTCCGCGCCGGTCTCCCGACGGAGAGCGAGGGGTAACCTCCGACAGGCCGAGGAAGCCCAGGCTGCTCGGGGTCGCATCCCCCGGAGAAGAAACCCATCGCGATGGTGCGAGCCGGCCGCCGGAGGAATGTAGATGGTTCGGCCACCCGCGTCGGTCCCGATTCGTGACGGTGGTAGCGGAGGCTGGTGGGCGGTGTGGTCCGCACACCAGCCTCCGCTACGGGTTGCGCCTCTCTACGAGAGCCCTGCGTTTCGTTTGCGTCCTCGGTATCAGCGTACGTGTTGCGCTTCCCCGATAAGACGTCTCGCCTTGGATGGCACTATCGCGCCGAAGGCTGCGCACGCCTCAAAAAGGTGTGAACAGCGGATCGACAGTACAACGGCAGGCTTTCGGGGTTGTCGGCCCGAGGGCCGCGTGTCCTGCGAGCATCGAGTGTGTCCGCGCGGACAACCGTTCTCGACCGCTTCCTTCCGCTGTCGCGCCCTGAGGAAGTCCTTCAGATCATGACGCTCGAAACCTAGCGCCGGCTTGTACGTATGTTCAAAGACCGATGAGATCTCCTGCCCCGATGCCCGTTCCTTCTGCTCTCCTCGCGCGACAGGCAAGCCCGAATGCGGTGCGCCCCGGTTGGTGCGGTACGTATGGGCGGTGGATAACGGAGACGAGGTGCGATGGGGGCGTGCGGGAGCGTCGGTTCGGTCGGGTTGCGGGACGCAGGAAGTGAGTTCCGTGCCGGGAGGACTAGGCGTCAGGGTGCAAGCGTCGGTCGGGGTGCTTGCCGGAGCGAGGAGGGGCCTGGGGGTGGAGTGGCGGTAATAGAAGCTCGGGAGATGACGAAGACCTACGGGCGCGGGGAGGGCCTGGTCGAGGCCCTCGCGGGGGTTAGCTTGCGCGTCGAGGCCGGGGAATGGGTCTCGGTCGTTGGCCCATCGGGGAGCGGGAAGAGCACGCTCATGAACCTCCTCGGCCTCCTCGACCGCCCCACGAGCGGCTCCTACGTCCTCGATGGGCGCGACGTCTCGCGGTTGAAGGGCGGGGAGCTGGCCGCTGCGAGGCGGGACCTTATCGGCTTCGTCTTCCAGAGCTACAACCTTCTGCCACGCCAGAGCGCGCAGGGCAACGTGGAGCTCCCGATGGTCTACGCCGGGGTCGGCGGCAAAGAGCGCAAGAGACGAGCCCGAGAGGCGCTCGAGCGGGTGGGGCTCGCGGATCGGGCGCACCACAACCCCACCGAACTCTCCGGTGGACAGAAGCAGCGGGTCGCGGTCGCGCGGGCGCTCGTCAACGAACCGGCGCTCCTGCTTGCAGATGAGCCCACGGGGAACCTGGACACGGCCACCGGAGAGGGCATCCTCGACCTCTTCGAGGAGTTGAACGCCGGGGGCGTCACGCTGATGGTCGTCACGCACGACGAAAATGTGGCCCGCAGGGGCGGCAGGGTCGTTGAGATCCAGGACGGACGCGTCTTCTCGGACGAGCGGTCGGACGGGGCGGGGCGTTGAGGACGCTCAGGATCGCCGCGATGGGCCTGCAGGGCCTCCTGGTCAACTGGGCCCGCACTGCCCTGACCATGCTCGGCATCATCATCGGGGTGGGGGCGGTCGTGCTGCTCACCTCCCTCGGGAACGGCATCCAGCAGAGCATCTCCGGCCAGATAGCCGACCTCGGCCCGAACCTCATCACCATCATCCCGGGCTCCGAGGGCCAGGAAGGGGGAGGCGGCCCGTTCGGCGCGGCCGCCGCGAGCACCCTGACCCCCGACGACGCCCGCGCCGTCGCCGGCCTGCCGGGCGTGGCCGCCGTCTCCTCGAACGTCTCGGTGGTCGCGCCGGTCGGGGGGCAGAGCGTCGCCTTCTCCGGGGTGGACCCCTCCTACGAGAAGATACGCCGGGTCGAGCTCGCCTTCGGGCGCTTCGTGGAGGGGGAGGGGGAGGCGGTCCTCGCGCAGTCGGCGACGGAGGACCTGGTCGGCAGCGCCCCCGAGGAAGCCGTTGGAAGGACGCTCGAGTTACGGGGCCAGCGGCTCGAGGTCGTGGGCGTGGCGGAGAAGGCGGACCCGGGGTTCGGTCCGCCCGTCCCCGATTCTTCCTATGTGAGCATCGCCGACGCGCTGAGGCTCTCGGGGAACGAGACCGTCGGCCAGATCGTCGTTCAGGCCGAGAGTGCGGATGCCGTGGGAGCGGTGACGGACAGGATAGAAGCCGAAATAGCGGAGGCCCACGACGGTGCCAGGGACTTCTCGGTCATCACGCAAGAAGAGTTGCTCTCCACCTTCACGCAGATTACGGACCAGCTCCAGATCTTTCTGGCGGGCATCGCCGGCATCTCGCTCCTCGTTGGTGGCATCGGCGTGATGAACATCATGCTCGTCTCTGTCGCCGAGAGGACGCGCGAGATAGGCGTCCGCAAGGCCCTGGGCGCCACGAACACCGACGTCCTGCTCCAGTTTCTCCTCGAAGCGATCCTACTGGCCCTCCTCGGCGGCGTCCTCGGTGTGGCCCTCGGTGTCGCGGGCTCGGTGCTGCTGCCGAAGATCCTGACGGATCTCCCCCCCGCGGTGGTGACGCTCCAGGAGGTCGCCCTCGCCTTCGGGGTATCGGCCCTGATCGGGGTGGTCTTCGGCGTCCTCCCCGCGTACCGATCCGCCCGCCTCGAACCGGTCGAAGCACTCAGACGGGAGTAGCGCCCCGCCCGAGCCGCGCTACCCGCGGACCATCATAGGCGCCGTGTTCGCCGTCTTCCTCGGTATGGCCCTCTTCGTCGGGCGCGAGCGCAACCGCTGACGGAT
>JADDPR010000527.1 GCA_016781775.1 Rubrobacter sp.
CGGGTGACAGCCACGCCCCGCGGGCTCAGTGCTGAAGACGGATCAGCCGCGCAATGGCCGGCTTTCGACGGTGGACAAGTACTCGAACCACACCTGACCTCGGGCGTCGGTCGACTCGACCGGGCCGATCACTTCGAGCGTCGACCAGTCCGGCACTTCCCAGGGCCCATGCTCCAACGCCTTGTGGCGCAACTCTGCCCTCAGCACAGCCGTCGCCCGCTCCAGGTTTGGGTAAGGCAGAACCGTGAGGGCCTCGTAGATCACGGCAGAAGTCTGTGCGGCCCGCGTCCCGCCGCCGCATCTTCGGCAAACTTGTCACTCCCTCGTAACATTCGTGTGCGGGCTAGCACCACGAGGCCCTGACCCGAACAGCAGTCCCCGGCGACTCCGATCGGCCGACTGTCCATCACTCGGCGACCGAGCACGGCCATCCCGATCCGAGCATGGGGGAGGCATGTCTATGCAGCTCAATGGCCGAGGTCTCGACAGACGGGCGTCGGTCACGAAGCATGGGCTATGTGCTCCCCCACGATTCAGCGAACGACCGCACGCCTGACGAAGAGTTCTCCGGCAGGGGAGCTTTCGACCGTTGGCGGTTCATGCAAGCCGACCGGATCATCCCTTGGGATTGGGCGGACATGGGCGCGGTCGAGAAGCGCCACTGGATCGACCGGGGCAAACAGACGGCGAGCCGCGTAGAGCGGCGATACCCGCCCGGGAAATTCGCGGCGCCCCTGGGGGTGGCTCCTCAACCCACCCAGGGGTGCCGCTGACGTGTTTCGTCGTGTTACCCACGCTCTTCTGTGAAACTGAAGCCCCGCCGTCGTGATGACGGCGGGGCTTCAGTCGTCTGTCTGCAATGGCGGACACGATCATGCAGGTGGGGGACTTTCCCCAGGTGTCGGACTTCCGACACCTGACCACGCCTCGTCCATCGCGGCGACCATGTCGACGGTCTGGCTCTTGTCGTACGCGGCGTACCGGGGCCGTCGTCTGCGGTGACCCTTGGCCCAGCAGTTCCTGCACCAACCGGAGATCCTTGGTCAGCATGTACGCCATCGTCCCGTACCGGTGTCGGAGCTGGTGGGCGGTGAAGTCCAGCCCGTGGCGGACGAAGAATCGGTTGAGCGAACTCGACACCGACCGCGGGTCGATCTGCGCGGCGTCCTCCCCGTAAAACATCGGCCCGGACCGTCGGCGCCCGTGCGCCACCATCGCCTCGAGGACGACGCCGGGGACGGGGACGACCCGTTCCCGGCCGCCCTTCCCCTCAAATCCCCGTCCGGTGTTCCTGCACCGGGCGGGGGCGCCTTGCACTCTGCGGCACTTCAGCGTCGATTACCAGCCCCGAGCACGCCACTCCCCGAGGTGAGGGCGCTCGACCCCCAGCGTCGTGTCGTTGCCGTGGCCGGGATAAATCCACGCGTCATCCCCGAGTTGACCGAAGATGCGCTCCTCGAGGTCGTCCATCAGCGACGTGAAGTCGGTCGGGTTTGTTGTCCTCCCAGGACCCCCGGGGAAGAGGCTGTCGCCGGTGAAGACGTGCACGCCTGCATCGCCGGGGCCCCT
>JADDPR010000075.1 GCA_016781775.1 Rubrobacter sp.
GAACCAAACGTCGTGGTGATGCCCTCCGTCTCCGCTTGGTCCTTGACGAGCACCGGCACCCCGTGCAGCGGACCAACGAACGCGCCGGTCTCCCCGAAGGAGCGGTCGAGCGCCTCGGCCTCCTCCAGTGCCCCCGGGTTGATAGTGACGATCGAATTGAGTTCGGGGCCCGCTTCGTCGTAGGCTTCGATGCGATGCAGGTACATCTCCACGAGCTTGCGGCACGTCAGGGCTCCGGACGAATAAGCCGAGTGGATGTCCGCGATCGTCGCCTCTTGCAAACGGAAAGGCCTGGAATTCACGGCGTCACCTCCTGTTGTCGTCGAGCTTCTCCCGTAGGGCATTTGCAGCATAAGTCAGGCTCAGGCTTGCCGCCCCATAACCCCGAGCGTCTGCCCATTCTTCCCGATCTTCGTCGCGAGATTGCCGAAACTCCGTAGGCTGCTACCCGCCTCCCCTGCACCATCCGATGGGTTAGAGCGCCTGGTTCTCGCTCTTGTTCGAGGCCTGCGAAGGGTGCCCCGAGAGGTTGGCCCGACGCTTGCCCCCGCTCCGTCCCCGGGCCTCCTGAAGGGCCTGCCATACCTTCATAGGCGAGGTCGGCATGTCTATGTGCGTCACGCCCTCGTGCGAGAGCGCGTCTATCACGGCGTTTACGACCGCCGGGGAGGAGGCGATGGTTCCGGACTCGCCGGTCCCCTTTACGCCCATCGCGTTCGTCGGTGAGGGGGTGTAGGTCCGGTCGAGCGTGAAGTTGGGGATCTCGGGGGCGCCGGGGATCATGTAGTCCACCATCGTCCCAGTCACCAAGTTCCCGTCGGCATCGTGGACGGCCTCCTCGAAGAGGGCCTGGCCTATGCCCTGAGCGATCCCGCCGTGGAGTTGCCCATCGACTATCGCCGGGTTCACCACCGGCCCGCAGTCGTCGACCGCGAAGTAGCCGCGTATCCTGGTGAAACCGGTCTCCGTGTCGACCTCGACGACGCAGACGTGGGTGCCGAAGGGGTACGTGAAGTTCGGCGGGTCGAAGAAGACCTCCTCCGACAGCACCGGCTCCATCCCCTCCGGCAGGTTGTCCGCGAGGTACGCCGCCCCCGCGACCTGTTGTATCGTCAGGTTCTGGTCGGGGGAACCGGCGACGCTGAAGCGGCCGCCCTCGAACTCGATGTCGCCCACGGCGGCCTCCAGCATGTGCGCCGCGATCTTTTTGGCTTTATCGAGGACTTTTTGGGAGGCCAAGTAGACCGCTACCCCGCCCACGGATAAGCTCCTGGAGCCGTAGGTGTCGAGCCCGTAGGGGGAGAGGGAGGTGTCACTATGCAGGACCTCGACGGCTTCCGGCGAGACCCCGAGGGCGTCGGCCGCTATCTGCGACCAGCTCGTCTCGTGGCCCTGACCGTGGGGCGAGGTGCCGGTGACGACCTCGACCTTGCCCGAGGCGAGCATGCGTATCGATGCGGTCTCCCATCCCGGAGCGCCTAATCTGAGGGCTGCCGTCATCTTTGACGGGGAGAGTCCGCCGTTCTCGGTGTAGCTCGCGAGCCCGATGCCTAGCTGTACGGGGGTGCTTCTTTCGCGGCGGCGCCGTTGCTCGGCCCTCAGGCCCTCGTAGTCGGCGAGCTCGAGGGCCTTTTCGAGGGCGGCGCCGTAGTTGCCGGAGTCGAGCTGGAGGCCGGCGGGGCTCGTGACCGGCTCGCTGAAGGGCTGGTGGTAGTTTCTGCGGCGGATCTCGGCCGGGTCCATGCCGAGCTCTCGCGCCAGGGCGTCCATCGCCCGCTCGACCCCGTAGATGCCCTCGGCGCGACCCGCGCCGCGGTAGGAATCGGTCGGGGTCTTGTTGGTGAAGGCGCCCTTGCACTCGACGGAGTAGGCCCCGAAGGAGTAGACGCCGGGGAAGATGAAGGCGGTGAGGAGCGGGATTCCGGGGGTCAGAAGCTGCAGGTAGGCGCCCATGTCCGTGATTATCTTGACCCGCATCCCGAGGAGCCTGCCCTCGGAGGTGGCGGCGAGCTCGACATGCTGAACCTGCCCGCGGCCGTGGATTGTGGCCAGGTAGTCGTCGGAACGGCTGCCAACCCACTTGATGGGTACTCCCAATCGCCGCGCCACCGCGAGGCTTATAACCTCTTCCGCGTACACGTTAAGCTTCCCCCCGAAGCCACCCCCGACGTCCGGGGCCACGACGCGTAAGCGTTGCTCAGGGACCGAGCAGACGGCGGAGAGCACGCTCCTCAGAATGTGCGGGATCTGGGTCGAGGAGTAGACTGTGAACCCGTCGCCCATGGGGTCGGGGTTCACGACCGCGCCCCGGGGCTCTATCGCGCTCGGCAACACCCGCTGCTGGACGTAGCGCTCCTTTATCGTCACGTCGGCCTTGGAGAAGGCGTCTTCCACGTCGCCGGTCGCAAGCGCCCAGGTGTACGACTCGTTCGTCCCGAGCCCCTCGTGGACGAGCTGGCCGGGGTCCTCGAGCGCCGCCTCCGGGTCCGTGACCACGCCGAGGGGCTCGTAGTCGACCTCGATGAACTCGAGGGCGTCTTGGGCCTTGTAGCGGTCGGTGGCGGCCACGACGGCCACCGGGTCGCCGGCGAAGTTCGCCTCGCTCCGGGCGATGGGCCAGTGGTTCGGCATCTTGATGTCCTCCGTCACCGGCCACGCGCAGAAGCTGCGCGGGGGAGCCTCGTCCCCGTCCCCCGTCGGCGTCGCATCGGTACCTCCCTCGGAAGAACCGTCCACCTCCAGGGCGTACCCCGGCGCGGCCTCGGCGTCCATCGCGCTCCCACCCCACTCGGAGGCGAGGTCCTCGCCGGTGAACACTGCGACCACGCCCGGCTGCTCCAGGGCGGCCGAGACGTCGATGCTCCTTATCCTCGCGTGGGCGTAGGGGCTCCGGAGGATGTCCAGGTGCAGCATCCCCGGCAGTTTTATGTTGTCCGTCCACTTGGCCCGCCCCGTCAGCAGAGCCGGGTCCTCTTTGCGCGGGACGCTGCTTCCCACGTAACGCTCGGTTTTTCCGGCCACGCCGTGTGCTCCTTCTCCCGGGATCGTCCCCGTACCTCCAACCACTCTCGGGAATTGTGCCGGCGTCCTCGACCCGCCGCAAAACGAGGGGTAAGGGGACTTGGAGGTGCCGGGCTCCTCAAGCCCCCCGCTGACCGGCTAGCGGGAGCACGGGAAGAGAGGTACGCGACCGGTCCCGCTCTACTCCAGCTCGACGAGATCCTGGCCGGCGCCCACGGGGTCCTCGTCTTCAACGAGGATCCTAGAGATGGTGCCCCCTTCTTCGGCCTTGACCTCGTGGAAGGACTTCATCACCTCGATGAGCCCTACCGTATCCCCCGGGGAGACCTCGTCGCCCTCGCTCACGTAGGTGTCGCTCTCCGGGTCCGGGCGGCGGTAGAAGGTGCCGGGCATGGGGCTCTTTATCGTCTTCTCTGCCATTCGTCTACGCTCCTTAGGGAATCAAGAGGTTCTCTGCCCGGACCGCCCCGGAGGGCGGACCTCGATGTCGTTCTCCTCAAGCTTTCGCACGATCGCTTCGGCCAGCCGTGCCGCACCGGGAGTGTCGCTGTGGACGCACACGGAGTCCGGAGAGATCGTTAGGTCTTTGCCCGAGACGGTCTTAACCTTGTTCTCCGTGAGGGCCCGGAGCACCCTCTGCGCGGTCCCGTCCGGGTCCATCTCCCCGGTAACCTTGCGGGTGAAGACGATCTGGCCCTCGTCGTTGTACTCGCGGTCCGCGAAGAACTCCGTCGCGACGGGCTGGCCCATCTTTTGGGCGACCTCGTAGGTGACGGAGGATTGCATACAGTAGACGACGAGGCCTGGGTCGACCTTCTGAACCGTTTCTATGAGGGCGCGCGAGATCTCCTCGTCCCGGGCGGCGGTCATGTAGAGCGAGGCGTGCGGTTTTACGTGCTGGACCTCCATGCCGTGAAGACGGGCGAACTCTCTGAGGGCCCCGAGCTGGTAGAGCAGCTCGTCCTGGACCTCCTCGGGCGAGACGTTGATCTCCCGGCGTCCGAAGCCAACGAGGTCCCGGTACCCGTTGTGCACCCCAACCGCGACCCCGTTCTCCTTCGCCAGGGCCACCGTCTTACGCATCGTGGTGGGGTCGCCTGCGTGGAAGCCGCCCGCCACGTTCGCCGAGCTTATGTACCGCATCAGCTCCTCGTCGTAGCCGAAGCTGTACGGGCCGAAGCTCTCGCCCATGTCGCAGTTGAAGTCTATCTGCATTACGCCTCCTCTTGGAGCGGCCGTCGCCTGCCCGCTCCCCCAAACACGCACCGCCCAACCCCGACCGGAGGGACGGTACTCCTGCCGGAGCTACGGGCCGTCGGCGGGCAGCGCCTACGACAAAGCCTGCCGGATCTCCGCCATCTTTTGGCGCCGCTCCTTGCGTGCCTGAAGGGCCTCGGCGAGGTCCACGGAGCGGAACCGGGTCTTGTGGTTGGTTCCCGTCTGGGCGAGCTTGTCGCGGTCGACGCTTATGACGGTGCCGATGGTCGCGTAGCCGCCCCCGGTGACCGCGTCGTTCATCAGGACGATAGGCTCGACCCCGCCCGGGACCTGGATGGAGCCCACGGGGTAGCCGAAGTCCACCACGTTGGCTTGGTCGCTCCCGGCGCCGGCGGGTTGCTCCCGCTCGACGAACTGAAGCTCACCGCCCCGGTAACGGTAGCCGACCCGGTCCGCGTCGGGCGTCACCGTCCACGTGGTGTCCAAAAACGTCCGCATGCTCTCTTCCGTGAGCCGGTAGCTCGCGAGCCCGATGATGACCCTGATCTCCGCCTCCGCAGGGTACGAGGGGATCTGCTCCCGGGCCACCGCCATCCCGACCCGACCGGATCCGTCCCCGGCCTCGCCCACCCGGAGCTCGTCGTCCTGCTGGAGCTTGCGGCCCTCGTGGCCCCCCAGCCCTATGAGAGTGTACGTCGAGCGGCTGTGCAGGAAGACGGGGACCTCAATCCCCCCCGCCACCGCGAGGTACGAGCGGGCGCCGCTCCTGAGGTAGTCGAACGAGAGGACATCGCCCTCTTCCACCCGGAACGCCTCCCAGGTCGGAACCGACTCGCCGTTCACCTTCGGCGGCATCTCGGCCCCGGTCACGGCGACGACGGCGGCCTCGGTGAACTCGAGCTGGGGGCCGAAGTAGGTGATCTCGAGCCCCGCCGCCCCCTCCTCGTTGCCGACGAGGTAATTCGCCACCTGATACGAGAAGACGTCCATCGCCCCCGAGGGGGGCATCCCGATGTCGTACTCTCCGAAGCGTCCGGTGTCCTGTACGGTGGTCAGCAGGCCCGGCTGCAATACCCTAATCGCCATACAGCACCCCCAGGATCTCCTTGTTGTATCCGTGCGGGTCCGCGAGCGAGCGGTCGGGTCGGAAGGTGAACTCCTTCTGGCGGTACGACCAGGTGCCGTCCTCGACCTTGGCGCGGACCTCGTCGAACTCCTCTCGGTCTATGCCGCGGTAGTTGAAGATGTCGCCGGGCTTCGGGAAGACGATGGAGTCCTTGAAATCGGGGAGCTGCTGCTTAACGTCGAGGACCGGGGCCGGGGCCAGGCCGAAGAGTTGGTAGCCGCCCGCCCCCTGCACCGAGTAGATCACCGCGAACCCGCCCCCGAAGCCAAAGGCCCGCTCGGGGGTGTAGGTGCGGGGCCTCACGTACTTGGGGACCTCCACCTGCTCCTCGGGGGGGACGAGCTGGTAGCACCACGGCAGCCCCGGCACGAACCCGATCATCGTCACCAGCCACGGAGAGCCCAAAAGGGCGGCAATGAAGTCTTCCTTGGAGTCGTAACCGTTTATGCGGGCCGAGTACTCCAAGTCGGTGGCATTCGGGTCCTGGTGGCGGTCGCGGAAGCGCATCAGGGCTTCGTGGGTCCAGGGATCTTCCATCATCACCGGCACGTCCACGACCCTGGTCGGGAGCTCGAAGTCCCCGACGTCGCCGACCTCCCCGTCTATCTCCTTGAGGCGCCCTATCAGGTTGTCCGGGTGCAGCTCGTCGGGGTCTATCCGGATCATGTACGAGGCATTGGACGGGCAGATGTCCATGATGCCCGGAATGTTTTCCTCGCGCAGCTTGTTGGTGATCGCCATCGCCCGGAAGTTGACCTCTAGGCTCATCCCCTCCGCGAGCTCCACGAAGACGAACTCGTCCCCGCCGTAGCTGTACCGCGCCTGGGG
>JADDPR010000150.1 GCA_016781775.1 Rubrobacter sp.
TACAGAGCTACCCTCGCAACCCGGCAGGATTCGAACCTGCGGCTAGCGGATTAGAAGTCCACTACGAGGGTCGCAGAGCGTCGCGAGCCGTCGCAGTGCGTAGTCTGTTTCGTGCTTTGAAGAGTCTCTCCTGCGCACGACTGCGTACCGTTGCGAGTCGTCGCGTGGGATACGTGGCACTGCTTCTGGTAAGTCAGCAGACTACAGAGCTACCCTCGCAACTGCGTCTCGTTCGGCCGTTGTACCGTGGTACACGGGTTAGAACCCGAACCACTCGCGCCACCAGGAGCGGCGCTCAGAGCCCCCAGGAGGGCCTCCGTCGCCCTCTCGGCCCTCTACACTTCCAGGGGCCTCGGAGGCCCTCACGCGGGCGTCTGGTGGCTCCTGCGGGGCCTCCAGCGCGGGGATGCGTTCCAGCGCGGCGGCGAGTAGGCGGCGGTGCTCCCTGTTGGCCGCGCGCTCGGCTTCGAGCTGGCGCTCCAGGGAGGCTATGCGGTCCTCCAAGGCTTCGACTAGTCGGGAGTCGTCGGACGACGGTCCTTCGACGGTCGGGGACGGTCCCCGACTAGCCTTCGACGGTCCGGGACGGTCTCCCTCTTCGGCGCTAACGAAGACGTAGACCGTGCCGTGTTCATCGTGTTCGGCCTCAAGCTTGCCGCGCCGGACCCTCCCCCGCACGGCGTCCACCGTCACCCCTAAGACCGTCGCCGCTTCCGGGACGGTTAGTCGGCGACGGTCGCGACGGTCGGCGTTATCCTGCCCCTCTCCCATGCCGGGGCATGCTAGACCCCTAGGAGGGGTCGCGCTGGCCCTCAGACGGAAACGTCGCGCGCCTAGAGCTCGGCCCTCGCCTCCCTCAAGGCCTCCTCGTAACGCCCCCAGGCGGACTCGAAGGCCTCCCGCTCCTCCTCCGGGAGCGTGTCCCAGTCGTCTCCCAAGTCCAACAGGCGCCGGCACGTTCCTTCCAACGTCAGCAGGTCCTCGGTCGAGAGGCGCTCGCAGGCCCGGGCGCCGATCTCCTTCGCCGTGCGTGCTGCGGGCGCGCTGGCCTCCAACCGTTGCAGACGACGCTCTACGCTCCCCATCCTCGCTCCCCTTTCTGCCCCGCGACCCTCTCCAGTTCGGCGAGACGCTCCTCGAATTCTTCGGCCTCCTTGATCTTCCTTTCGACCTCGACGGCACGCAGGCGCGTGTTCAGAAGCTGGTTGGCGACGGCGGCGCGACCCGTCTCCAAAGTCTCCACACCTTCGCCTCCTAGCACCCGGTCGGTAAGGTCCGAGAGTAAGACCTTAATCTCGGCCAGCTCCCGGCTCGGTCTGCCCCTCCCCGCCCTCGAGGCGTTGCGCCGACGTTCTCCAGCGCGGGCGGGATCGTGCGCGAAACAATAGGTCTGAGATGCCCCAACGATGCGCTCGCAAGGGGTCCCGTCTGCCTTAGAACCGCCGCAGCGTGCCATCAACGATGCACCCCCCCCTCCCCCTCGAGGATG
>JADDPR010000486.1 GCA_016781775.1 Rubrobacter sp.
TAAGCTGGCGCTGCAGGAAGGGTCCTTCGCCTACAATACGAAGACCGTTCAGCCCCAGACGCGACAGTTTTTCCCGTCGTCTTTGGCGCATGACGGAACCGCGCACTTTACGCGAAGGCTTTTTACTACTTATTAATACTTCGGATGAAGGTCACTATAAAGACAGCGGAGACCAGCATCAGGCCGCCGGCGGCGACGAGCCCGAGCGCGACGAAGAACAGGGTGCCTGAATCCGCCTCGCCCCATTCCCTGGTGGCCCAGACGAAGGCGAAGAGCGCGGCGAAGAAGGTCAAGAGGATCAGGATCATCCCACCGGGGAGGTCCCGGATCTGGATGGCCGCCTTCTCCACCACGTAGGGGATGCGCCCCTTCGGGTAGCCGGTCCGTCGGACGTTCTCCAGGGTGCCCCGAAACTCGTTCTCGTCGGCCAGGCCGATAACCCGCGAGAGGTAGTAGGCCTCTTTCGGGGACTTGCCCGACCTGAGGAGCTCCAGGTAGTTGCGCCTGTAGAGCTCGACCGCGCCCGAGTGCGGGGAGGCGAGCTGCTTCAAGAAGGCGTGGGTGTCGAGACGGGTCGTGTAACGCCTGACCTCGTTCTGAGAGACGCGCTCGGCGCGGTCGCCGCCGTCGTTGCCACGACGCATGATCTCGGCGACCTCTAGAAAGAACATCTCGCGGGAGAACTCCAGGGCGCTCTGGCGCTCCCGGCGGCGGGAGGAGATCTCGGTGCGTATCCCGCGCGCCCGGTACTCCTCGCGCCTTAGGCGGTAGACCTGCTCCTGGTAAAAGTCGCGCTCGGGGAGCGAGGCGGCGGAATCGCGCAGCTTGTAGGCCTCTTCGAGAGTCTCCGGAATCCTACGCTCTTCCATAATCCGGCCCGATCCACGCTCCTGTCCGCCTACCCGACCCTCGGATGCGAATCATACCACGCACGCCCCGTGAATGACCCCTTGTTAGCTCCGTCCCTCAAGCTCCGGCGCGACGCCCTTGGGCTCCCAGAGGGCGTAGAAGAGCCCTCCGCCCCGCACCCTCACCTCCAGGTGCCCGCCCTCAGCCAACTCCTTGAGCATCCCGTCCGCCTCCGCCACCGTCAACGACGTCTCCATCGCCGCCCGCGCCGGCGTCAACTCCCCGTGCTCCCGTAAAGCCACAAGGAGCTCCCGCTCCTTGCCGTTCGCAGAAGGAGGCTCTGCGCCGCCCTCGGAGAGTCCCGCGATCCCACGCACCAGGAGACCGAAGGCGGGGAACATCACCCAGAAGTAGGTCATGAAGATCCACCAGAAGTTGGTGGCGAACGCGACAAGTAACACCCCGGAGAGCGCGACCGGCAGGATCACCGCCAGAGCCGCCGTGACCTGAGCTTTGGGGCTCATCTTTTCGGTCTCGAGACCGAAGAAATCGTTGGGATCGTAACCGTGCCCGCGGGGGCGCAGGCGATGATGCCCGTGAGGGCGGTCTAGGTCCTGATCCGGTCTTTGCTCCAAAACCATCCTTCCCGCCCCAAATATAGCAGCAACCGGCGGGCTGAACCACGGTCTAAAGTGTTTCGCAGCGGTGCTGGACCGCTGGGAATCGGAGGTG
>JADDPR010000020.1 GCA_016781775.1 Rubrobacter sp.
CACCGCCCGCTTGCCGCCGCGCCTGAGGCCGTGGTAGCCGTTCACGAACGAGGCGAAAAGGTGGAGCATCTTGTCTATACCTCCGGCGACTACGCCCCGTCCGTCCCGTTCCAGGAGCTCGTCGATGACACGCTTCAGGGTCGGGGTGTGCGCCCACATCAGGTAAAAGGAGACGCGGCCGTCCCCGTCGATCAGGAAGACCGGGTCCGTCATCTCGGAGCTGTAGGCCCGGTGCGTCGTCCCCACGTAGTCGTCGACGAGCACGGTCCAGGGGATGCCCTCCTCCCGCTTGCTCTCCCGAGCCCCCTCCAGCTTCTCCTCGTAGCTGCGGTAGGCGCCGCGACGCTCGCCGGGGTGCGCCTGGCGGATGGCGACGTCGACGAACCGGACTCGATCTCCGTACCGATCGTAGAGTTCTTTCAGCGGCGCGACCGCGCCGGTGGTGAGCGGTCAGGTGAAGCTGCCGAAGCGCAGCACCACGGGGCGGCCGCGCAGGTCGCTCAGGCGCAGCTTCTCACCTTCGGTCGATTCCAACTCGAAGTCCGGGGCCACCTCGCCGGGTCCGATCCCCTCGCCCCTTATGGTCTTCAAGAGGTCGGCGATGAGGTGCTTGGGGCGGAAGTGCTCATAGTTGTACTCATCCAGCTGCCTCCGATTCCCCAACGGACTCGGTGAGCCCTGGGAGGTCAGCTCGGGGTGTCGCCCATTCGAGTCGGACATCTACGGTTGCCTCCGGATCATCTCGCGTTCCTCTCGCGAGGGCTGGATACCCCTCATGGCTATCCCCTACACCCAACAAACCCCGCCACAAAGTGCGGCACGCATAGCGAGGCAAAAACTGACGGAAGGATCGCTCTGCGACCCATGGCTTGGCTAACGCTCGCTCGGCGCGCCTCGGAAAGAGCTTCCTAAGGCGCGGGCGTACCTACGTAGCGGAAAGCGGTGGCGTTGATGGCCTCCACCTCTATGGCCACGCTCTCGTCCGCCTCCGACACGCCGTCGGCCAGGTCCGGGTAGAGGTACGGCACCCACTCGAAGTGGCGTTCCACGAAGTGGCGTTGGAGTTCGGCCCGCACCCGCTGGGAGTCGTGCAAGCCTTCTTCGCCAGCCCACCCGGCGAAGTGCGCCTCCGTGTGGCCCCCGTGGTCGCACATCCCTCCCTCGTCCCCACGCGTCCACCCCCGGCAGCAGCGCCTCAACCACGAAGGCTTCTCCGACGGGGAGGCGGCCGGAAGGCGTTCCAGGACCCACTCGGCCGTCGCCTCGTCGATCCGGTCCCACGCGAACTCGACCACGACCAGGGTTCCCTCCGCGCGGAGCAGATCGGCCACCTTGCCCAAGGCCATCCCGAGGTCTTCGACGTGGTGCAGGGACAGGCTCGCCACGACGTGGTCGAACGGACCGAGCTCGCAGAACTCCTCGATTCTTTCACGCCGGAAAACGGGACCTTCGGGCGCCTGTTCGGGGGCCCTGGGGTCGATCGCGATCACGGAATGGCCGGCGCGAGCGAGGGCCCGGGCCAACTCTCCCTTTCCGCAACCCACCTCCAACACCTTGGCGGGAGGGTCGCCGATCCAGCCGAGGACGAACTCCTCCACTCGCTCCTGCCATCTAGCCGGCTCACCCACGGAGACGGGCGAACGTCACGCTGTCCGCGAAGCCGCTGAGAAGCTCGAGGGACCCGATGCCGTGCCGTTTTCTGTCCACCGACGTCCTCCTCCTGCGAAGCTTAGGAAAGCCACGCGGACGGTTACTCGGGCGCCAATCTAACCCATGCGCCGGAGGCGTTACAAGAGCCAGTTTAGAGAGGGCGACTACCCGTCAGTGTTGGTCGACCCATGCGTCCCAGACATTGCGGCGAGATTTGCACTCAACACGTCTACTCCCCACGGAGGTCGGCGTGCGGCTAGGCGAAGATGGAAAGGGCCGCGGCGGCTAGGAGCCAGGTTTGCGGAGCGTGACGAGCCGGAAGAAGCCCCCGAGGGCGAGGTGCTCGTCCCCGACGACCTCCAGGTGCGGCGCTCCCGCGTGGATCTCGGAGAACCGGCGGTCCACGTGGGTGGCGAGAGCGCCGAGAAAACGGCTCGCCAGACGCACGGGGGCGGACCTCGGACGCTCCTCGGGCCAGAACTTGTCCACGACGACGAGGCGGGCCCCGGGCTTCGCAACGCGGGCGGCCTCGGCGAGGACCCGCGGTCCGTCGGGGGCGACCGTAACAATGAGCGGCAGATAGACGGCGTCGAAGCTCGCGTCGGGGAGGGCCAGATCCTGCGCGTCCATTTCACGAAGCTCGAAGTTCGGCATCCCGAGCTGTTCCTTACGGGCGCGGGCACGCTGGAGCATCCCGTCGCTCAGGTCCACGCCGAGGCCCCGCACGCCGCGCGGCAGGTGAGGGAGATCCAGCCCGCTCCCCACCCCGACGAGGAGCAGGGTCTCGTCCGGCGCGAGCCTCAGAGAGGCGACGGCCCGGTCGCGGGCGCGGCGGGAGACGGGGCCGATGACGGCGTCGTAGAGCGGCCCCACCCGATCGTAGACCCGGAGGTTGGATTGTCCGGTCGGGGGCACCCTGCTCATCTCTCGTCGCCTCCTCTCGGGGAGCGCAGGGTGAGGACGGAGATCTCGGGTCGACAGTTTGCGCGCAGGCGGGAGAGCACCGTACCGAGCCCCCGGCTGGTGTAAGCATGCATCCCACGCACCCGGTACAGGCCGTCCGGGTACGGGCGGGAGTGCTCGGGGTAGAGCAGCGCGCCGAGAATCGGGAAGCGCACCTGCCCCCCGTGGGAGTGGCCGGAGAGCTGGAGGTCGAAGCGACCGACGGCGGCGCTCGAACGGGCGAAGGCCGGCTCGTGGGCGAGGAGGACGGCGGCACCGTCCCCGGGCAGGCCGTCGAGGACGGTGCCCAGCCGGTCCCGCCCCATGTACATACTGTCCACCCCGGCAACGTGGAGCTCGGAACCACCACGCCGGAAGGTGCGGACCTCGTTCGCAAGCACCACAATGCCTGCTTCCTGAAGGTGTGGGCGCACCCCTTCGGCATCGGCCCGGTGGTCGTGGTTGCCGAGGACGGCCACGACGCCGTCGGGGGCGCGTAGCCCGCTCAGTGGCTTGGTGAGGAGCGGGGCGAGGTGGGCGGTCGAGGAGAGGGGCGAGTAGGTTATAAAATCGCCGGTCGCGGCGACGAGGTCCGGCTCCTGCTCGTTGACGAGGGCGACGATCTCCGCGAGGCGCTCGGGGGTCGTCCAGCGGTCCATGTGTATGTCGCTTATCTGGACGATCCGGTAACCGTCGAACTCGGGGGCGAGGCGCCGCAGGGTAAGCTCCAGGCGCCGGACCGCGACCCACTGGGGCTCGACGTAGCGCGCGTAGAGGAGTGTAGCCGCAGCGATAGCCGCACCCGGGAGCGCGGCCTTGCGGAGGAGCGAGGGAAACCTTCTTGCGACGTTCATGGCGCAAGTTTAGTTGACGGAGGCAGGACGAGCGCCATACTTGCGTTCCGATCCGGGTCGCGTTGGCGAAGGAAGCCCGTCTCGGCGCTTCGGGACCCTGTTCTCAGGACGCGGCCTCGGAATCCGCCAACAGGAGACGCACGATCAGGTGGAGCCTCTCGACCTCGCGGCGGGCGTGCCCGTGGTCCAGCTCGGCGCGGTCCCTTGCCTCCCTCAGGGCGCGATGCTCGTCGGTGTCGAGCATCCCTTCCAGGTACAGGTTCGCGGTGCGCTCGTTTTTCGCCTCCAGGAGCGCCTCGGCGTTGTCCAGGCGCACCCTGCCGACGTACCCGGAGAGCTCGCGGTCGGCCCTGGCCAGCGCCTCGGCCGCATCGGAGAGCCTCTTGTAAGCTTCGTTTATCTCCCCGATCAACCCCTCGTTCATCTCCGAATCCTTTCGTCGTCTCCGCCACCCTGTTTCCGGGCGCCGCTGCCGTAGCGCGTCGCGACTCGAGGGCCCGCGTACTCCGGAGAAGGTTGCCCGGGTCGCGTTCGAGCGTGCCGTCCCCCCTACCGCCCGGGGGTCGAGTACCCCGTATCGGGGTTAGCTCCCGAGCAGGACGCCGATGCAGTATAGGAGCCCGAACGAGGCGTGGAGGGTGGCCGTCTTCTTGACCACGGGGTCCAGAAGATCGGGGACGCGCGCGGCGGCGATGCCGCGCCAGAGACGGGGAAGCAGGGGGGCGCTCAGGACGACGAGCACCGCGCTCGGGGGGACGAGGCCGAGCAGGATCAGGACGGCGACGGAGGCGTAGGCCTCGATGAGCAGCGCCCGGTAGACGAGGATGGCGCCCCCGCGTCCGAGCACGATGGGCACCGTGCGACGCCCGCCCCGGCGGTCGGACTCCATGTCCCGGATGTTGTTCGCCAGCAGGATCGCCGCCACGGGCCCACCGATCGGAAGGGCCGCCAGAAAGACGCGCGGCGAGAGGTCGAGGTTCTGAACCGCGTACGCGATGACCACGATCAGCACCCCCATGAACAGGAAAACGGCGACCTCGCTGGCCGGCGTGTAGGCGAGGGGACGCGGCCCCGCCGAGTAGACGTATCCGCCCAGCGCCGAGAGCAGCCCGAGGACCAGAATGGTCCATCCCCCGACGAAGACGAGGTAGAACCCGAGGACGGCCGCTATCACGTAGCAGACCAGGGCGCCCAGAAGGACCGCCCGCGCGTGCATCCTGCCCCCAACGATGGAACCCGCGATCCCGACCGAAGAAGCCGTGTCCAAGCCGCGCTTCTCGTCGTAAAACTCGTTGAACATGTTGGTCGCGGCCTGTATGAGCAGGCTCGCCACGAGCATAGCCAGAAACGGCCCCCAGGAGAAAGCCCCGTCGGCCAGCGCCAGCGTCGTCCCGAAGAGCACCGGGACGGCCGCCGCCGTCAAGCTGAACGGACGAGCCAGCCAGAACCACTCGGCCAGAAGCGAGCCACCGGCGCGCGCGGAGCTCACGCGGCCTCCGACGGCCCGCCCGCAAGCCCTCCCGCCACGGTACGGATGCACCCGGCCGGGCGGTAACCGGCACTCCATCCGGCCTCCCTGGCTCCGGCGACGCTGCGCGAAAACCTTGCCCAGGCAACCTTCTCTACGTCAGGTAACCGTCGGCGGGAGGTCTCCCCGGCGGGTCGTGCGCTTAGTCCTGCTCTTCCCGGGTTCACGCAGCGATTATATTGGAGTTCGAGAAGGCCAGAAGCCGTAGCGGACACACCTTATGCAGACAGAGGCGCCCCCGAGGAGTCCCGCACTCCTCGGGGGCGCTTCTCCCGCTGGCTAGTGGCGCACTATCAGGACCGGGCAGTGGGCGTGGCGGACGACGGAGTCGGAGACGCTGCCCATGAGGGCGCGCCTGAGGCCGCCGAGACCACGGCTACCCATCACGATCAGGCCGGCCCCGATCTCGTCGGCGAGGTGAACGATCGCCTGGTCCCGTCGTTCGTCCGTCTTGAGGTGCGCGCCCGCCACGCGCCCTCCAGCCCTCTCGACCTTGTCGATCTGCTCGTCGAGGATGTGCTGTGCGGCGTCCCTGACCGCCTGCACCGCCTCCTCGTACGTCTCGTAACGCAAGCTGCCCTCGTGCACCGCGTAGACCGGGTCGGGGGTGCCGGGGGCAGCGGTGATGAGGTGCAGCTCGGAGTTGGTGCAGTTGGCCAAGTCGACCGCAGTCGAGAGCGCCAGATCCGCGTCCGCGGAACCGTCGGTAGCTAGCAGGATCTTCGCCGGAAAGATGCTCATCCCTGACCTCCTGTCTCGCCGGTTGTTCTGTGCCTATTGTATCATTAAGCCTGGAGGTAGTCGACATCTTCCGCCTACTTTTGGCCCTCGGCTCAGCCCGTCTTTCGGCGATTGCAATAACATTTAACGTGACCATTCTTGACAGCGTATTCTTCTCGCATAAGGATTATGTCACCGATGTTGCGTGGGCGGGGAAACGTGGGATCGTTGCGGGTTGGGTGCCACAACGACCGTCCGGCAAGCTTGTTGAGGCTTGTTCGAAAGCTTCATGCTGGCGCTCGTGTTGCTCTGGTCGGCCCTCCTCGCAAGCGAAGAAGGCCGGGTGCGGGAGGAGATGATCCTCGTAGCACCGCGGACCGTAGAAAGCTTTGGGGTAGGAGTCGGAGAGACTCCGGTAAGAGAACTCAAAGAGAACGCG
>JADDPR010000158.1 GCA_016781775.1 Rubrobacter sp.
TTGCGCCGCGCCTCCGGATCGTAGGCGATGGACTTCGCGGTGATGAGCTTGCGGTCGGAGAGGTACTTGCCGGTCATCCCCTCGACGTCGGGCGAGGAGGCGAGGTAGACGAGCGTGTCGGCCCCCTTCTCCGGGCTCCTCATGAAAGGCTTGAACGCGTTGAACAGGATCGAACCGAGCCCCCCGTTCCCGGAACCGAAGTTCGTGCTGACGGCGCCGGGATGAAAGCAGTTCGCGCAGACACCCGTCGCCTCCAGCCGCTCCGCAAGCTCGATGGTGAACATGATGTTCGCGAGCTTCGTCATCCCGTAGACGGGGAAGGCGACGTAACGCTTCTTGCTCTGGAGGTCGTCGAAGTTCATCCTCCCCCACCGCTCGGCCTCGGACGCCGTCGTGATCACGCGGCTCGGCGCGCTCTCCTGCAAGAGGTCGAGCAGCAGCTCCGTCAAGAGAAAAGGCGCGAGGTGGTTTGTGGCGAGCGTCGACTCGATGCCATCCGCCGTCTCGGTCCTCTTCTGATTGACCACTCCCGCGTTGTTCACGAGCACGTCGAGCCGGTCGTAGCTCGCTCGGAAGTCCTCCGCGAGCTTCCTGACGTCGGCCTGCACCGAGAGGTCCGCGAGCAAGAGCGAGACGGCGTCGTCGCCGGAGCGCGCTTTGATCTCCTCGACCGCCTCCCTCCCCCGCTCCTCGTTGCGCCCCGTGACGACCACCTCGGCCCCCATCCCGGCCAGCTCGACCGCCGCCGCCTTGCCGATCCCGGAGGTGCCACCGGTTATAAGGACGACCTCGCCGTTCATGCTGCCGTTCGTACGCTCCACGATGCTCCTTCTCGATGCTATCCGTTACCAAGGCTCCGGCCCCCGAGTCTACACCGGCCCGGGAAGCGGACGGTGTCCGGTAACACGATACGCCGCTACTCCGAACTCCCCCAGCCCTTCCCGAATGGTCTCGATCCCGGTTCTCCCCGGCGCAAGGACCCATCGTTCCCCCACAATCCCCGACCTCGCCCTCTCGGTCGTGCTCCTCAAAAACATCGCGTTACCTAGCGGGCCAGGACGATAAATCCGAGGCCTAGCTGGCGAGATGGTGGCGAAGCGGGAGCAGGAACGACAGGTAAGGGGGCATCGGACTCGCGGTCGCGGCTCGTTGAGGAGTTCGTGGCCTTCGGTTCCGTATACGTGAAGTGGGTCCGGCCGCGGACGAAGGGGTGCGCTACCACACGCGCCCGGATGCGGTTACTCGGGGCCTCGCGGTACCACGGGCCGCAGATCGTGGGTGGCTCGAGCGGCGAGCTCGGGGCGACACCTCGAAACGTTACGGCGCTCGTGGACGCCCTGGTGAGGCGTAAATCGCATCCTTCGGACCGTCGGGCGACGGTGATCGAGATGGCCGGGGCTGGCGCCGAGGCCTGCGAGGGGATGTACCCCGGCCACGCGGGGGCCACCGCCGCGGTCTTCGACGACCTCTCGGAGCAGGATCGGAGGGAGTTGCTCAGGCTCCTCGAAAGCCTGTGCGGCGCGCTCGGGCGACGGGGGACGGCGGGCTAACCGGCCTCCGAGGATTACCGCTCGATCT
>JADDPR010000174.1 GCA_016781775.1 Rubrobacter sp.
GGTGGGGCGGCGAGGCGGCGCGGCAACGTGTTCGCTATAGGCCGGAGGATAAGCCGCGATCGTTACGAAAAACGCCCGGCTGCGGGAGCCGGGCGCCAGTGGAACCTGTGGATCTTTTGCTTTACCTGCCGCGCGATTCGGCCACCCTGCCGCCGACGTACCCTCCGGCGAGGTTGACCAGGAAGGCGATCAGGACGGAGATGAAGCCGCCACCGCTGGCCGACCCGAGACCCAGGGGACCCGGCGGGAAGCCCGAGCCTCCGGTGAGAAGCAGGAGGATGCTCAGGATTATCGCAAGAATTAGCCCTACTACAAGGCCGAAGACAGCGGTCATCGCCCCGTTGAGCGGCCTGGCCGCGTTGGCCCTGCTCCCGGCCACGTAGCCACCTATAACGTAAGCCAAGAACGACGCGATCAGCCCGCCTATGCCTACCGACGCCACCTCCCCGGCGCTCACACCCCCGGCGTTGGAGGCCCCGAATATGGCGGCTAGTATGGCGCCCAATATCAAAGCGGCCAGGATCGCCACGATCCATCCGAGCGCCACGGCGCCCAACTGTATGCCTCTCTGCCCCAAAGCTCGATTCACACGCTACCTCCCGAATTCGGTCTCGTTGCCCTTGAGTTCCGCCGATCTTCCTACCCCGGCTCGATGGTCCCCAATCAACCAGACGGTGGCGAGAAGCCCAAGGAAGCTCCCTCCGCGATGGCGGCTACCGGGGAACAAATCACGGAGGAGGGGATGGTGCCGACCGCTGCTCCGCTAGTCGCCGCTAGCGCGCTCGAGCTCCTGCAGGATCGCCCGCGTCTCGGCGTTGGAGTACTCGATCTCGGGGAGGCTCTCTTCGACGGCGTCGGCGACCTCGTCGGCTGCCGCGTCGTTCACGAAGGTCTGGTTTATGTCGTCGTAGGCGGAGATGGACCTCTCACGGGAATCCGTCAACTCGTCCTGGATGTTGCCGAGCCCACTCGGGGTGTCGAGCTGCTGCAGTTCCTCGTAGGCCTCCTGATTCGCCTCCAGCGCGTCCTCGACGGACTCCGCGTTCAGCCCCAGGTTCGTTGTGTCTCCTTCGAGGCCGGCCTCGGCGTCGACGAGGGAGGAGAAGTCGCGGGGGGTATCGTCGAGGACGGACTGCACGGACTCGGTGTACGACGCCACCTCGCCCGGATCGGCCTCGGCCTCGGGGATGGAGATCTCCTCGTCCCCCGGCCCCTCGACGCTGAAGCCGCCGATCTCCGTCTCCGCGGAGCGCCTCGGGCCGTCGTCCTCGAAGCGGCTCTCCCTGTGGCCCGACGCGAAGTCTTCGTCCGCACCTATGCCCCCCTCGTCGTCCAACCCGCTGCCGTCCGAGCAGCCCGCGAGGGCAAGGGCGAGCACGAGCACGGCCAAAACCGTCCAGAATTTCCTTGTGACCTTCATGGTTCTCCTCTCGTTCCCGGTCTCCGCCCCGTCCCCCACCGAGCCTCCTGCCCCCGCACCCCTGTCCCCGTATCTCGTCGTCCCGAAACTTTCCATCCGTACTACTGGCCGTCCCCACGCGGTTCCGAGACCCGATCTCGGGCCGAGTTCGCTCTTGCGGCCGGTGGGGCCGGTGGTCCGGGAGAACAGGTTCTCCCCTTTGTCCATCCACAGCACGACCGCAACGTGCGGGAGGCTTGGTCTGCTAGCCCCCCTTTGGGGACCCGCCCGCGGTCTCGGGGCCGGGAAGCCTTGTCCCAATCCTGTCGTAGAAGAAGATGCCGATCTCGACGAGCAGCGCCGCCAGCACGACGTAGTGGCCGTAGCCCAGGATCGCCTCCTGCGGCCCCGTAGCCCACGAGTCCGGGGCCGCCGGGCTCCTGTTGAGTTGGAGGGTGAAGGCGTAGAACATGCCGTAGGTGAAGTTTCGCGACCACTGCGTGGGGGCGTAGACGAAGATCCCGTCCCTCCAGCCGTACGCCCTCACGCGGGCGACGGCACGGGCGACCTCCAACGCCTCCACCCCGACGAATGCCGTCACCACCCATGCCCACGTGAGGACGGCCAGGCCCACGGGGAGCGCCCCGCTCACGACGACGGCGAGCCCGGTGATGGACATCGCGCCGTGCAGGATGCAGTTCACGTTCCCCCAATCGTCGGCGAGCGTCCAGTCCGAGCGAAACAGGTAGCGGCGCAGGATCAGGATGATCCCCGCGGCATAGAAGAGGTACCCGAGCACGATCAGCGCCGCCGAGACCGGCTGGGGGATACCGCCGGGCACGAGCGCCTCTCCGGAGACCACCAGGGATTGCGTGGCGACCGCGGAGAGCAGGATCGCCCCATCGGCCCGGTACCCCCCGGAAGGATCGAGCGCGGCGCGGAACGCCGCCAGGAGCAACCTCAGGTACCACAGCCAGAGCAACACGGCGACAATCCACAACGCGAGCCCCACGGGGCGCCACCCCGGCACCACCTCCAGAAGAGCGCGGCCCAGGACCGCGCTCCCGGCCACCCAGGTCCCAACCCCGAACGCGCTCATCGGCTGCCGGATGCTCTCGCCCAACTCGCCCCTAAATAGGATCCTCGCGTACGAAAGGGAGAGATAACCCCACACGACGAGCAACTCCAGCACCGCCAAGTGGCCCACCAAGTTAGGGAGATGTAGCTGCCCGAGCGCGCCGATCACGAAGATGCCCCCGGCCATAACGATGCCACCGGAGGGGACGGGTGAATCGCCGTCTCCCATCAGGGTACGCCGCACCAGCGCCGACGCACCCCACAACAGGAGTAGCGGTACCACCGGGTGCGTCAGAAACGTGTTCACCGTGGGTCAGTACCCTATCGGGACGCGGCACTCTCCTGCGGACATCCCAACCTCTGCACGGTCATCAGGAAGAAACCAGCAGGGCCTGCGGGGCGGCCTGCTTCATGCGGGTCTTGAGCCACCTGATTTGGGTGGAGGTCTGGCCCTCGCAGGCGTTCACGGTCTCGAAGAGCTCCACGTCGCCGGCGCCCTGGGCGGCCTGGCCGATCATGATCCACGCGATGTCGCAGGCGTTCGCCATGAGGTACAGGTCGTGCAGGTCGCGGATGAGCCCGAGACCACCCTGCCGCGTCCCGTCGAAAAACTCATGATACAGCCGGTCGGGCTCCGTCGGCGCGTCCTCGCCGTAGCGATCCACGAACGGCGCGAGCTTCTCGGCGTGCGTCTCGCACTGCTTCGCCAGCATCGCGGTCGTGTGGTAGACGTCGACCTCGGCCACGTGGCCCTCCCCGACCTTGCGGAACCCCTCCGCGAGGTTCAACTCCGTCTTGCGCAAGTACCCCAGGTAATTCGCCAGATGCACCGCTTACCCTCCTATCCTCTCGGTGACCTCGGCCGCGCCGCCGCCGGTGGTCGCTGCCGGAACCGGACCGTCCGAGCCGTTGGCTCCGTCCAGCGGCGCCGAGGCGGTCGTCGTCGGGGCGGGCGAGGGCTCGCCGTTACCGTCGGCGACCTTCGTGACCTTTACGGCCCCAGCCTTGAACATCGGCTGCTTGGAAACGGGATCCCAGCTTGTGATCGTCAGCTCGTTCGCCGCTCTGGGTTGTCCGTCCGGGGCGTCGTGGCCCTCGGTGTCGAAGTAGCCGTAGTGGAACGGGGCGAAGACGACGCCATCCCTTATCCCGTTTATGCGCGCCTTCGCCTGCATGGCACCGCGCGGCGACTCGACGCGCACCACGTCGCCCTCCCCAACGCCCAGAGACGCGGCGTCCGAGGGTGAGATCTCCACCCAAGCGTCGGGGGCCGCGGCGTTAAGCTGCGGGGCGCGGGAGGTCTTGGTGCGGGTGTGGAAGTGGTAGATCGTGCGTCCCGTGTTGAGCCGGAAGGGGTACTCCTCCCCCGGCTCCTCCTGCGTCGGCAAAAACGGGGCGGGCTTGATGAACGCCCTCCCGTTCGGCGCCATCGCCCGGTGGTCGGCCTCGGAGTTCACCGCCCCCGTGAGGAGGTCGTGGCCGTAGGTCTCGCACGTCTCCGTGTAGGTGTTGAAGTTGGAATCCGCAAAGAAGCGCTCCGTGCCCTCGGGGTGGTCTTCGTTGCACGGCCACTGGATGCCGGAGCCGCCCCGGAGCTTCTCGTAAGTGAGCCCCGTGTAGTCGCAGAAACGCCCCCTCGTACACTCCTTCCACGCCTCGAAGGCCTCCTCAGGGTGCTCCCACTTGATAAGCGGGGCGCCGTCGTTGTCGCGGAAGTCCATCCTCCTGGAGTACTCCAGGAAGATATCCATGTCGTGCTTCGCTTCGCCCGGCGGCTCGACGGCCGCCTCGGAGAGGTGGACGGTGCGGTCCGTGTTCGTATACGTGCCCGTCTTCTCGCCCCAGGTCGCGGCCGGCAGGACGACGTCGGCAAGCTCGGCTGTCTCCGTGAGGAAGATGTCCTGCACGACGACGAAGACGTCTTCTTTAGCCAGGATGTCGCGGATGCGGTGGAGCTCGGGGAGGGAGACGGCGGGGTTCGTGCAGCTTATCCAGAGGAAGTTGATGGAGCCCTGTTCGGCGTAGCGGAAGATCTGCATCGCGTGCGTCGGAGGGGCCCAGTGTGGGATCTTCATGAAGTCCACGTTCCAGAGATCCGCGAGCTCCTGGACGTGCTCCTTGTTGTCCCAGTTTCTGAACGCGGGCATGTCCCCGTTCGCCCCCGTCTCGCGGGTGTTCTGCGCCGTGGGCTGGCCGTTAAACTGCAGCACGCCGCAGCCGGGCCGCCCGAGCATCCCGCGTATAAGGTGAATGTTGTTGATCTGGCAGGCCGACGCCGTGGCCTGATGCGACTGGTAGACCCCCTGCAAGACGGTCGAGAGGAGACGCTCCGACTCCCCGAGGAGGCGCGCCGCCTCACGGATATCTTCGGCCGGCACGTCGCAGATACCGGCCGCCCACTCCGGCGTACACTCGGCCACGGTGCTCTTGAGCTCCTCGAAGCCCATGGTATGCTCGTCGATGTAGCCCTGGTCGTAGTGGCCGTTCTCGATCATCTCGTGCAGGAAGGCGTTGAGGAGCGCCATGTTGGTGCCGCTCTTGATGGGCAGGTGTACCGTCGCTTCTTTGGCGACGGGCGTGGGCCTCGGGTCCACGACGACGAGCTTCGGGGGGTTCGGTCCCGCGAGCCGGTCCAGGATGCGCATCCACGTCACTGCCTGCGTCTCGGCCATGTTGTGGCCGACGAGCATGATAGTGTCGGCGTGGTTTATGTCGGCGTAGGAGCCGGGCTGCCCGTCGCTCCCGAAGCTCTCCTTCATCGCCTGGCCGGCCGTGGCGGTGCACAGGCGCGTGTTCCCGTCCATGTGCGGCGTCCCGAGGCCCGCCTTGCCCATGACCGCCAGGGTGTAGTACTCCTCAAGAAAGAGCTGGCCCGTGGTGTAGAAGCCGAACGCTAAAGGGCCCTTCTCCCGCAGGAGCTTCTGCGACTTCTCGACCATGAGGTCGAAGGCCTCGTCCCACGAGCTCTCGACGAGCTCGCCATCCTTGCGGATAAGCGGCCTCTTGAGGCGGTCCTCCGAGAGGTTCGCCTGCCAGCCGAAGAGGTCCTTGGGGTCCATCCGGCCCTTGTTGACCCGGTCGATGGCGCGCCCCCGGACGCCGACCATGCGGCCGTCCTTGACCGCGACGTCGTAGGCGTCGCCGTTGGAGTGGAGGATCGAGGCCGTCTGGACCCAGGCGTCCACCTCGTCCTCGGAGACGCCGTCCTCGAGAAACTGGTCCACCCTGACGGGCCACTCCTCGTCCCGAGCGAAAGGCGTGCGTTCGCCCCAGGGGTTGGCGATACGATCTGTCATAAGCCTCTCTCCTTCTAGCCGCTTGCCCCTCCCTTACTACCCTCTTGTAGCCGCTGGAACCACAGACCCTCGAGGAGGACCGTGCCGTCACGGCTACCGGCACGGCGCGGATGGTCCCGGGACGCCGAGCGCCGCCCTCTCACCGCAATGACCACCACGGCCGCCGGGTACGGCGAGACGGCCTTCTGCATGAGTAGGGGGCTCGATCCCGTAGCTCGCGGCCTGCCGGATACTCACGTAAGTCGGCAGGACCGGCGGGGCAGCAGGCTTAGCGTGAAGCGGACCGGGCGACGTGGCGCCGTCCTCCTGCGCCAATGCAGCCAGTAAACTGGGCGAACAG
>JADDPR010000341.1 GCA_016781775.1 Rubrobacter sp.
TCCCCATCCTCGTCCCGCCGCTCGCCTCGACGATGGGGATACACCTCACGTTCATCAGGCTCGGGCTCGCGGATACGGTGCTGGGGGTCTTTCTCGTGCACCTGATCCCGACGGTCCCGTATACGACCATCATCCTCACCAGCGTCTTCGCCGACGCGAGCGGGGAGATGGAGGAGGCCGCCCGTACCCTTGGCGCCTCCCCCTGGCAGGCCTTCCGGCACGTCACGCTGCCCCGGGCGGTCCCCGGGATAGCGGTCGCGGCGCTCTTCGCGTTCTTGCTCTCGTGGAGCCAGTACGCCCTGACGCTCCTGATCGGGGGCGGCAGCGTTATAACCCTCCCCATGCTCCTGTTCTCCGCGGCCTCCGGCAACGACCCCGTCATAACGGCGGTCCTCGCGGTCGTCTTCGCCCTCCCCGCCCTCCTCGCCCTCGTCGTGGCGCTGCGCTACCTTGGTCACGGCGACGAGCGGGACCTCCCTCTCCTCGGGAAGCCCTCTTGAGCGCCCGGCTGGAGCTCCGGGACGTCTCCCTGCGCTACGGGAGGAGCGCAGAGCCCGCCCTCCGGAACCTCTCCCTCTCCGTCGAGCCGGGGGAGCTCGTCGCACTGCTCGGCCCATCCGGCTGCGGCAAGACGACGGCCCTGAAGATAATCGCCGGCCTCCTCGCCCCCACCTCGGGCGACGTGCTCGTCGACGGGCGCTCCGTCCTCCGCGTCCCCCCCGAGAAGCGCGAGGCCGCGATGGTCTTCCAGAAGCCCCTGCTCTTCCCGAACATGTCCGTCGAGGCGAACGTCGGCTTCGGCTTGAGGATGCGAGGGATGCCGCAGGCGGAGATCCGGGACCGCGCCCGCGAGGCCCTCCGCCGCGTAAGGATGGAGGGCTACGGGGGCCGCCACCCCGGCGAGCTCTCCGGCGGCCAGCAACAGCGCGTCTCCCTAGCCCGCGCGCTCGTCACGGAGCCGAAGCTCCTCCTTCTGGATGAGCCCCTGAGCGCCCTCGACGCGAACCTCAGGGACGCCCTGCGCGAGCTCCTGCGCGAGGTGCAGGACGAAGGAGCCTACACGACGGTCTTCGTCACGCACGACCAGGAGGAGGCGGTCGTCCTCGCCGACAGAATAGCGCTCGTCACGGACGGCGCCCTGCGCATGTACGACCGGCCAGAGGCCTTCTACGAACGCCCGAAGACGCGCGAGGTCGCCGAGTTCTTCGGCGCCACGAACTTCATCGGGGGCCGGGCCGAAGCCTCCGGTTTCTCCGTGGAGACCTCCCTCGGCACCCTCGAGCTCGCGGCAGGCGTCCCGCCGGGTAGCAGCGTGACGCTGACCATACGTCCCGAGGCCGTGCGCCTGGGGGACCCCCGAGGGGGCTGCGAGAACTCCTTCCCGGCTCGCGTCTCAAGCGCGACCTACCTCGGCACGCAGGTCTCTTACGGGCTGGAGGCCGGGGGGACCTCCTTGAGGGCCGCTCTTCCGCCCCACGCGAGGCTGGACGTTGGGGACGAAGTAGACGTCTGCCTCCCGGCCGGGTCGCTGTGGCCGCTCGGGGGATAGGAGAGGACTT
>JADDPR010000143.1 GCA_016781775.1 Rubrobacter sp.
CGGAGTCCCGGCTAGGCGTGAGCTGCAGCGTCTGCGTGCTCATCCCCTGGGCCCAGGCGCTTCCCGTGACCATCGCCGCCAGGAGCGCCGTCGTCAGCATCGCTCCGAAGGTAGCCTTTCTGCTCATGTATCCATTCCTTTCCGAGGTTTTTGCTTGGTGCGTAACTACGCAACGAACGTGCTATCGGATCGGCTCGCGGCGAGAGAACCGAAGAGGAGTACACGCGAGGGGACCTCGCGTCCCCGGTCGCCGCGAGCGACGAGAACCTCCCGGAGGAGGCGCACGTGGGCGCGCGGATGCCAGGGCTCGACCGGCTGCTCCTCGGCCTGAACCCCGTCTCGGCGGGGAACATCCTGCCGGAGGGTGTCGGGGTGTGGGCGGAGGCTCGGGGCGATGGTGGAGAAGGAATCGAGGGTCTCCGTGACCGATGGTTCCTTGGGGGAAGCCAAGCGGACGGCGTATGCCTTCGGGGGGGTCTACCGGACGATCGGGCAGGCCGACCGGGTGGACGCGGGCCTCTCGCCCGGCCTGTACGCGGTGCCGGGGGAGGCAGCCCGGTCCTTCTCGTCCTTCGAGGGGAACACCGCGGCCGTCCGGCAGGACGCGCCCGGGGAGGTTTGCCGTCGGGGTGGAGAGCCTCATCAGCTTCTCGACGACCGCCGAGAGGAGGTAGGTCTTCAAGAACTTCGCCTCGGGCGACGTGAACATCCTCCAATGCCCAACCTACTTTTCAAGCGCCAGGAGGTTGCCGGTCACGATGCTTCCTCCCTCGGAGACGAGGAAGAGGATCACCTCCGCCACCTCCTCCGGAAGGAGCCAGGAGGAGCGGTCCGCGTTCGGCATCGCCCGACGGTTGGCGAGCGTGTCCAGCACGGTCGGCAGGACGGCGTTCGCGGTTATGCGTCTTGCCTTCAGCTCCTTCGCCAAGCTCTGCGTCAGGGTCGTCAGCCCACCCTTGGAGGCCACGTAGGCGGCGAGTCCGGGGGACTTGTTGGTCACGGCCGCCGTCCCCACGTTCACGATCCGGCCCCCGTCGGGCATGCGCCCGAGGGCCGCGCGGGTGGCGAGGAAGGCGCTCTTGAGGTTCAGGTCCATCATGCGGTCCCAGGTCTCCTCGGAGGTCCGCGCGAGCGGTCCCATCGCGAACCCGCCGACGAGGTTCACGAGGGCGTAAAGCCCTCCGAGCTCCTCCGCCGCCCGCCGCGCGGCTTCCTCGACCGCCCCGGCGTCCAAGAGATCGGCCCGCAGGCCCAAGACCCGTCTTTCAGGTCCCCAAGGCTCTCCCACTTCTCCGGGTCGGTGTAGGTGGTGGCGACGGGGTAGGCGGCCTCGACGAAGGCGCGGGTGACGGCCCCTCCCAGTCCCCCCGTGCCGCCGGTTATCAGGACCCCTCTTCTCTGCTCGGACAACGTTCGCTCCCTCAGGTATAAGCTAGTAGCGCGGGCATTCGTTTTCGGTCGGGGACGGGCGGCGTACTTAGCCCGCCAGCCAGTCCAGGGCAACAGCGGCCGTCCAGGACTGGGCGAGGGAACCTAT
>JADDPR010000357.1:0-4555 GCA_016781775.1 Rubrobacter sp.
TAGCGCTTCGGCCGTACGTGGCGCGAGCCCTGGTTTCCCAGGAGCGCCCTTCTCAGACGGGTGAGATCCTCGGGAGTGTCCACGTCGTAATGCGGCATCCCTTCGTAAAGGGAGAGCCCTGCCTCCGATCCCCTCTCCAGCGTCTCGCGGTAAACGGTCCGTGGACCAGGTGATGTTGCGGAAGAGGGCTTGATGGGGCCCGCGCAGCCCCAGTCCGACGTAGCCGCCGTCGTCGCTCCCGATGACGGATGCATCATGGATTTCGAGAGTGTGGGCGGCATCGAGAATCGTCTCGGGCGGCAGGCTCGGGTCATCGGTGCCGAGGATCAGGATGGGCTCCACGCTCTCCTCGAAGAGGCGCGAGGCGGCGTCGAACATCCTCTCCCCGAGGTCCCCCCACCCTGCGCGAAGAGCCGAACGCCCTGGGGCAGCAGCGGCTCCACGAGGTTCAGGGCATCGGCCGGGGTGCCCGCGACGACTGTGGGGCCCAACGCGCTTGCCTTCTCCACAGCATCGCCTATGACGGCGGACTGCAGCCGGGCCGTCGCCTCCGGCCGGAGGCGCAGGCGGGTTTTGGTCGTGCCGGGTATGAGAGCTTTCGCCGTGATCAGGAGCCTGGTCAAGCTCATCCCTTCCCGTGCGCCCGGTAGAAACTGGCGAGCTCGTGCGGGCTCGCGCCGAGGGCGAAGGCCGACTGCATGAAGGCCCATAGGAGGAGTGTCCGTAGAGGACGCCTCTCCCACCGTCGCGACGAGCTGACCATCGGGCCGGGCAGGTACGCCGTCCTTCCGGCCGCTTCGAGCCGGCGGACAAAGACCACGTCCTCCATTATCGGGATCCGGGGGAAGCCCCCGATCTCGTCGTGTACCGGCCTCGGGACGAAGATCCCGGAATCCCCGTAGTAGCGGCCCAGCCTCCGGTAGAAGGGCGCGAGCGCTTCGAGCCATCGCCCGAGCGCCCCGCCCTCCGGGTAGCGGAGCCGAAAGTTTCCCCCGACGCAGCCCCGGTCCAGCGCGCCCTCGATCTGGGCGACGAGGTCTCGCGGGGGGACGACGTCGGCGTGGAGGAAGAGCAAGACGTCGCCGCGCGTCTCACTGGCCCCGGTCCTTAACTGGGCGCCGCGCCCCGGCTCGGACTCGACGAGGCGTGCCCCGCCCGAGCGGACGATCTCCCGGGTGCCATCCGTCGAGCCTCCGTCGCAGACGACGACCTCGGAGACGCCGGGGGTGGAGGAGAGGCGTTCGAGGAGCGCGCCGATGTTCTCGGCCTCGTTCAGGGTGGGGATCACCACGGATAGCTGCATCGCCCGGCGAGTATAGGGCAGTCGGAGGCCCGGCGGAGCGCGGTCTTCTTTGCCCTATACTCTACGCGTTCCCGGGACGGGGACGGCTCAATTCTAACCGGAGGAGGATCTGACTTGGTTCGGATCGCGACAGGAGGAGACGGCGGCGGGCTCGCGGGGGTCGAGGCGGACCTGCTCGCGGTGTGCGTCTTCGAGGACGACGACGTCCCCCAGGGGCTGCTGGGCGGCACGGCCGAAGTCCTCAAGGACGGGGACTTCTCCGGCAAGAAGGGCTCCTCGGCCCTCGTCTACAACCCCGACGGCCTCCGGTCCCCGAGGCTACTCCTCGTCGGCCTGGGGAGCAGATCCTCCTTCAGCCTGGACACACTCCGGCGCGTCGCCGCCGCGGCCGCAACACGCGCTCGCTCCCTGAAACTCGACAGCGCGGCCTTCGCCCTGCCCGTTGCGGAGGGCTCGGCCGCCCGCGTTGCCGCCACCGAAGCCGCGGCCGAGGGGGCGACCCTCGGGTTGTACCGCTTCGACCGCTACAAGACGAAAGCCGAAGAGCACGACCTCTCGACCTTCACCATCGTCTCCGACGACGAGGGCGTGGCCGAAGGTGCCGAGACGGGCGCGAAGCTCGCGGCGGCGACCGTGCTCGCCCGGGACCTCCAGAACGAGCCCTCGAACACCGCCACGCCCGAGTTTTTGGCGCAGAGGGCACGGGAGATAGCGGAACGCCACGGCATGGACGTCACGATCCTCGATCGGGCCGCGATCGAGGCGGAGGGGCTGAACGGGCTGGCGACCGTGGGACGTTCTGCCGAGAACGAGCCGCGCTTTATCGTGCTGGAGCACAAGGGGGGCGGCGAAGACGAGGCGCCGATCGTGCTCGTCGGCAAGGCGGTCACCTTCGACTCGGGCGGCATCTCCATAAAGCCCACGGCCGGCATGGAGGACATGAAGTTCGACATGAGCGGGGGCGCGGGCGTCCTCGGGGCGATGGACGCGGTGGGCTCGTTGGGGCTGCCGGTGAACGTCGTCGCCCTCGTCCCGTCGACGGAGAACCTCCCGGACGGCAACGCCTTCAAACCCGGGGACGTCCTGACGCTCCACTCCGGCAAGACCGTCGAGATCGTCACCACCGACGCCGAGGGGCGTCTGATCCTCGCCGACGCCCTCTCCTACGCCAGGCGCTACAACCCCGCAGCCGTCATAGACTGCGCGACCCTGACCGGCGCGTGCCACGTGGCCCTCGGGGACCACGCCTCCGGCCTCATGGGCAACGACGACGGGCTGATAGAAGAAGTGCGCAACGCGGGTGAGGCTTCCGGCGAGCGCGCCTGGCACCTCCCCCTGTTTGATGAGTACACCGAGCAGATCCGGGGCAACACCGCCGACCTCAGAAACTCCGGCGGCCGCTACGGCGGTGCCCTCACCGCCGGCGCCTTCCTCAAGGAGTTCGTAGATTACCCCTGGGCCCACCTCGACATCGCAGGCGTTGCCTACGGCGCCAAGGCGAAGAACGCCTACACCCCGAAGGGCGGCTCCGGCGCCCCGGCCCGCCTTCTCGTCGAGCTTCTGAGGGGTCGCGCCCGCACCGGAGAGGGAGCGAACGCATGATCGTCCAGATGCTGACCGTCGGTCCCTTTCAGGAGAACTGCTACGTCATTGGGGATGAGGGCACCGGGCAGGGGGCGCTCATAGATCCCGGGGACGAGGCGGCGCGCATCGCGATCGCGGTCGAAGGGACGAACCTGGAGATCTCGCAGATCATCGTCACCCACGCCCACATCGACCACGTCGGCGCCATAGCCCAACTAGCCGACGAGTACGCCTGCCCCGTCCTCATGCACGAGGAGGCCGAGGCGATGCTGCAGACGGTTCCCCAGCAGGCCATGATGATGGGGATGCGCTTCGGCCGGGTCCCCAAGGTCGACCGCAACGTAGCCGACTTCGAGGTACTCGAGGTCGGACCGTTGAGGCTCCACGCACTCTACACCCCCGGGCACGCCCCGGGGCATCTCTCCTTTCTCGTCGAGGACGGGAACCTCGTCTTCTCGGGGGATGCGCTCTTCGCCGGGAGCGTCGGCCGGACGGACCTTATGGGCGGGAGCATGGAGGTACTCATGCGGAGCATCGAAGAACGCTTCCTCCCCCTCCCGGACGAGACGCGAGTACTCTCAGGCCACGGCCCCGAGACGACGATCGGCCGGGAACGCATGAGCAACCCGTTCCTGCAAGGTCCGATGGGCGGCGCGTTTTGAGCGAGAGCGTTCGGCAGCACCGCGAAGCCGCTCCCGACCACGTCCGGGTCGCCGTCGTCACGATAAGCGATTCGCGGACCCCCGAGACCGACACCGGCGGGGATACCGCCGTCGAGCTCCTCGAAGGCAGCGGGCACGAGATCGTGCACCGCGAGATCGTCAGGGACGACGCGCCAAGGATAGAAGAGACACTCAAAGGCCTCCTGTCTCGTCGCGACGTGGACGCGGTGGTGACCACGGGTGGCACCGGCATCTCGGCCCGCGACACAACGTACGAGGTGGTGAGCCGCCTCATTGACAAGAAGCTCGACGGTTTCGGCGAGATCTTCCGGTTCCTCTCGTACGAGGAGATAGGGTCGGCGGCGTTTCTGAGCCGCGCCATCGCGGGCGCCTCCTGCTCCAGGTTCGTCGCCTGCCTGCCGGGTTCGCGCAACGCCGTGCGCCTCGCGGTCGAGAAGCTGCTCGTCCCGGAGCTCTCGCACGTCGTCTTCGAGCTACGCAAGCACAGGGAGGAAGCCTAACAATGGAACGCGAACCCCTCTCCCCCGAGCTCGACAGCCTCTGGCGCAGGCTCTGGGAGGAGTGGCAAGACAACGACGAGGAAGACCTGATCCTCGACCCAAGCAGGCTCGGTTCCCTCGAAGCCGAGATCCCCGCCCTCGAAGGCCGGATAAAAACCGCCCTCGCCTACCTGCAGCGCGCCTACTACATCCAGTACCGCTCCGGGGTGGGCGACGAGGGCATAGAACCCATCCTCTACGATGTTTACGAGCCGCGTTAGCCGCGAGCAACCCCGCAGGCGGCCTTTAAAATCTGGGCCGCCGAAGAGCAAGCAGCGGAACACGTAGAATCGCGGAGGTACACCTTGCAGACCACGAAACAACGCACTATCGCGCGCATGAAGGAGCTAGCGGCAGTAGCCCTGATGCTCGTCGCCATACCGCTGATCGCCTCCTGTGGCGGCGGTGGCGATGGGGGCAACGGTGGCGATGGGGGCAACGGTGGC
>JADDPR010000357.1:4689-6038 GCA_016781775.1 Rubrobacter sp.
GGGGCAACGGTGGCGATGGAGGCAACGGCCAGGCGGGCAACGGAGGCGGCGGCGAGCCAGGCGGGACAACGGGCGGCCGTGGCCCTTTGGTCACCGACGTGCGGGTCATCCACGCGGCCCAGGACAAGAAAAGCCTCGATGGAGACCGCGCGCGCCTCAGGGACCAGGAAGTCCGCGAGGTCGTCAGCGAGCGCGTCTTCTACGTGGGCGAGAACGACGCGGAGCGGCTCCTCGTCTTTAACGCGGGCAAAGAGGCAACCGAGGTCAGCGAGGGGCAGACGACCGTCGTCGCCGGCCGGTTGACCGCTCCCCGGCCGGCGCTGGTGGAAAGGCTCTCTCTCAGCCCGGAAGAAGCGACGGCGGTGGAAGGTCAGGAGGTCTTTCTGAGGGCAGGGCGGGTTACGCCTAAGGAGGGCTAGATTTATCCGACGCAGGCGGGGGGACGGGGCCTATTCGGGCCCGCTCCCTTTCTTTGCCACCGTGCTCCGGCTCTCCGTCGTCTAACCGAACGATCGTAGCCGAACCCGTATGGAAGGAGCGCTGCGCTTGGTGAAGGCTTTCGTGGAACGTCACCCGCTGTTTCTCGCCCTCCTGCTCGCGGCCTCGTCGTTCGGGTTAGCCGTCTTCAGCGTCGTTACTTCGCAGAAGCCCGTGATCTCGAACGTGGAGGACCTCGCGCCGGCGGACCTCGTCCCGCCTACCGAAAGAGAACAAGCCCTCGCCCTCGTCTACAGCACGGGAAATCTCTTCTGGCTCCTGGTGGCCCTGCTCGCGGTCAGCCTGCTCGTGTGGCTCGGCTGGTGGCGCGCGGCCGGCCTCGGCTGGCCCCCACGGTGGCGAAAGCCTATCTCCTCGCCTTCCCTCTACTCTTCGGAGTTCTAGCCCTCTCCGGCGACGTCAGGGTCCCGGGGGCCTGGCTCTCCCTTGCTACTCTGCTCACCGTGCTCATCGCCACCTTCGGCGAGGAGGCGCTGTTTCGCGGCCTGATGCTACGCGCCCTGACGCCTTCGGGACTCTTGAAGGCCGTGGTCGTAACTTCTTTACTCGCTGGCATGCTGCGGTTCGGGGCATCAACCCTCACGGGACCTTGGCCGGAGGCCATCCAGGCAACGGTGCTCGCTACCTGCGGCGGCTTCACCTACGCGGCCCTGCGCTGGCGCACCGCCTCGATCTGGCCCGTCCTGCTCCTGCACGTCTTTATAGCCCTCGCCCTCTCGGTTTCCGCGCCGGGCTCCACCCTGTACCTGACCCTGCTCCTCCTCGGCACCCTGGGCTTCATCCTCTACGGCCTCTTGCTCCTGCGCAACCCGAACGTCCGCTCCGACGGCGGTCCGGAAATCCGGGCCAGA
>JADDPR010000505.1 GCA_016781775.1 Rubrobacter sp.
TACGTGTTCTCGGAAGCCCGCATGCACGATCCTGCATGGATCGGGGCTTCGGCCCCTCTCTCGGCCCGGTTTCGGCCTATGCGGGGCAAAGTGCGAACACAACATGTTGTGGGGCTGAATAAAGATGCGAGAAGGTGGATGCTCGATCGGGTGGTCGAGGACGACATTCTCGGAAAGATAACGCGCGTTGCATCGATCTCGTAACGCCGCGAAGGAGATGCGGGCCGGGCTTTAGGAGGGGGGTAATCGGTGCCGGCCCGACACCTACGATGATAGCGAGGCGAGATAGCGAAGGTGTTAAAGGAAGATAACGGTTCGGCAACGGTTCCCCCGTTGCGGCACGAGAAAGCCGGGGCCCCCGAAGAGGACCCGGCCGGGTGGGAGCTACCCTAGCAGCGCACGTTCGGGTTGAACTGCGCGAAGATGCCGTTCGGGTTGGCCTCCCACGCCCACACGTGAAGGTCGTAGTGGACGGGCATGTCCAGCTCGTGGCCCTCCATCGGTCCGTCGAAGGGCACACCGAACAGGTAGGGTGGATACTCGTTGGGGGTGTTCACGTTCTGGTCGTCGTCGACCGCCAGGTACTCCACCCCGGTCAGCCTCGGCCCGTCCTCGGTGGGAGCGTACAGCAGCACCTCAGGCTTCAGGGGGTCCAGAGAGGGGTCCTTGATGAGGGCGTCGTTCACGTAGTGGTAGCCCATGCCTCCGAGGCCGTCCACCTCCACGCAGTGGCCGGGATCGGGTTCCTCGGCATCCTTTCCGACTATCCGATACCCGTCTTCCCACGCCTCGTTCACGTCTTGGTACTTCGCCGTCGCCTGGCGAACCTCGGCCAGTTTCTTCGATGCGTCGGGGTCCGTAGAGCCGGGAGCCGCGGATGCTACACCCGCGAGCGCCAACGTCGCCGCCACGACGGCCCCTAGGGTCACCAAGATAACGATACGCCTCATGAAGCCTCCTTGTTTTGGTCCCTTGCGGGAGTTCGGTGAAACATACGCAGAAACGTAAGCCTGCGTATCCCCCAAATGAGCTAGGTTTAGAGAACACCAAGAAATAGGGCAGGGGCCTCCAAAGAGTACCCCGGCCCAAGTTGTCCGGACGCCCGCAGGATTGCCCTACGCCGGCCGAACGGCGGCCTCCAAGGCGCAAGCCGCCCTCGCCGCGCACTCCTGGCGCTGGTACTTGAGGATCTCCGTGAACCTGTCCTCCCCGTCCTCGTGGGCGAGGCGCATCAGCTTGTGGAGGGTCTGCAAGGAGTCGAGGAGGAGGTCCAGCGGGGGGACGCCGCCGGAGTTCCGCTCGTCTCGCTCCCACCGGCGGATAATCTCGCGCACCTTCTCCGGCGGGTTCGGGTAGGCGCGAAGGAGGGCGCGCTCGTGGTCGGCGTCGCTCGGTCCCTCGACGTTCATGCGCCCGAGGACGGCCGCGAGCTCGCCCTCGACTACCGGGTTGAGGTCGGGGACGTGGGGGTTGCGGAAGCGGTGGAAGAAGTTAGCGGCGTCCTGATAAGCCTCCATGAGCGCCCCGATCCTCGCCTCCTCGCCGTGCTCGGGGCAGA
>JADDPR010000243.1 GCA_016781775.1 Rubrobacter sp.
ATGCAACACTCATCTAGGGATATAGTCGAACCGTGAGCGTTAAGCCGCTGTGCAAGAAACAGGGAAGGGGAGGTTGACGGATGCGCGTGGAGAACAGCATAACGATCGAGCGGCCCATCGAGGAGGTCTTCGACTACGTGTCCGACCCCGAGAACCTGCCCGAGTGGTCGAGCATAGTCCTCGAGGTGCACAAAGAGGGGCCCGGCCAACCCGAAGAGGGCGACCGTTTCACCTCCGTCGCCAAGTTCCTCGGTCGCAGGTTCGAGACGCCCTTCGAGGTGACGGCCCGCCGGCCCCCTCGGCTCCACTCGCACAAGAGCACGGGCGGTCCCATGTCGCAGGAGTGGACCCGGACCTTCGAGGAAACGGCGGGGGGCGCGACGCGCTTGACGCAGGTGGTGGAAGGGGAGCCGGGCGGCTTCTTCCGGTTGGCCGGACCCCTGCTCGAGGGGGCGGGAAGCCGGCAGTTCAGGGCCGACTTGGAGAACCTCAAGGACCTTCTGGAAGCGCAGGGCTAGAGCCTATCCGAAGGATCTTTTTCGAGGCGATCGGGGACGCGATAAGGATCGTTCAATGGCGCAAGGATGGTCGCCGTAGCGAGCTGTCCTCTACGGCCTGACCTCGTCATTCTCGATTTGAAGGTTCCGCCGCTCGGGAGAAGGCTAGGAGGAGGTGCGTTACGGACACCGGTTCGCACCACCCGTCGGTAGAGGAGATCAAGCAAGCGGTGCAACGTAAGGGTGGGACCTCCCGGCAAAAAGGTGAAGAAGGGCGGAAGGAAGGGCCGGAGCCTCTTTTGTGAGTGGCTCCGGCCCTTTCGTGGGGGCTATGCGCTTCCCCACAGAAGATGCCGCCGGGGAGCAGGGATCAGCCGGCGGCCCCTTCCGGCTGGGGCATCAGGCCCATCTGACCCAGCAGGGTCGCCACGTCGTAGTACAGCCGCGCGCTCTTGATCTTGCCGTCGCGCATCCGGAACACCTGGCAGTAGCGCATCTCCAACGAGCGGCCCGTCGGCGGGATGTCGCCCCCCGGGCTGAACATCGGCCCTTCGTGGGTGCCCCGTCCGACGAACTCGACCGTAACCGCGCCGCCCTCCCCGGCGATCATCTCCACGACCTCGACGTTGGCGTCGGGGCATGCCCTGATCCAGAGCCGCATGCTGTCTGCGAAGCCCTCCGGGCCCCGCACCGTGCGGCCGCTGGGGACGTCGGTGATCTGCATGTCCTCGGCGGCGAGTGCTGCGGCCCGCTCCGGTTCGTGGTCGTTGAAGGCCTCGTAGACGGCGCGGGCGATCGCTGCGTTGTCTTGGTCCGACACGGCGTACCACTCCTCCCTCCCGCCTTTCCCCGGCGGGACGCTTACGCTTCGACTCTATCCCCGGTTCGGGCAAGGCGGAAGGTCGGTTACGAGGATCGAGCACAAGGGGCGGGCTTCCGCGAATTCATACTCTCGGATTCTCGGTGAATAGGGGCGACCCCTCCTAGATGTCGGATCCGTCCCCTCTTGTGG
>JADDPR010000500.1 GCA_016781775.1 Rubrobacter sp.
TGAACGCGCGCAACGTCCATCGGGGCGGTCCAGCTCTCGCGGGCGAAGCCTATCTGGGCGATGAACTGGTAGGCCCACCCGGCGACGATGGGCTGGCCGGCGGAGTGGCGAGACGGGTGATAGTAGAAACCGCGCTCGGGGCTCGTCTCCGCGTCCGAGCGGGGCCACACCGAGACGTCCACGGCGTAGACGGGCGTCGTTGTTTCGCTCCCGGCAAGCGGATGACGGGCGAGCAGTTCCCGCAGAGCTTCGGCGTCGATGCGCCCCCGCCAGAGTGCGGCGTAGAGGCTTCCCCAGCCGCGGCGATGCGGCGCTTGGAGGCTCAGGTGAACGGGAGAAGGGACGGTGTCCGTGGTGAGGATGGCGTCGGTGAGTTCGAAAAGGGCGTCGGACCGGCGGTGGAGACATTCGTAGAACGAGTAGCGGAAGGTGCGGAGAGCGTCGGAGGGTTCCATGATGTGCGCATCATGCACTCGCCGCCAGCGCTGCGCATTCTTTACCTGCCAGCGGAGTTAAAACGCAAGCTTAGTTGTTTTTCGAGAAGATCATACCAAACCTCCTTTTCGTAAAGCTCACCTCAAGCCTGTACCTCTGGAGACTGAGGAAGACGGGCCGCTTAACGGCGAAGAAGAAGCGAACGTCGGAATGCGGGTAATGCCCAGCGTTATATACCAGCAGTCTCAGGTTGCCGTTAAATACTTGCGCGATCTGATGGAGGGGAAGATTTTTGACAATCCCAAAGACCATGAGGTGCTTGCCCGCTTCGTGGAGTACGTTACTTCGAAAGACGACCTAATAGTGGATTTCTTTGCCGGTTCCGGAAGCACCGCCGAGGCAATACTCGACCTGAATAAGCGGGACGGCGGTGAACGCAGGTTTATTTTGGCACAATTACCGGAGCCAACGCCCGAGAAGTCGGCAGCGCGCGAGGCAGGCTACGACAATATCGCGGACATAGGCAAAGAGCGCATCCGGCGGGTGATAAAGAAGCTGAACGAAGAGGACGAAGGCAAACTGCAGGCGGACGATGAGCCAGCACAAGACCGGGGGTTCAAGGTCTTCAAGCTCACCTCAAGAAACTTCGAGACGTGGGACGGCGAGGCTCCTGTGGCCTCGGCGGAAGACGCTTCCGTGCTCGAAGAGCGCCTCCTGAACGCTGTCGAGAACGTGAACAGCGACAGGAGCCGGGAGGACATGCTCTACGAGGTCCTGCTCAGAGCAGGCTGGCCACTCACCACTCAGGTCGCAATACTCAAATTAGCCGACGGGGAGGTCTTCTCGGCGAAGTCGGAGGAGAACGACACGATGTTCGTGTGCCTCGAAGACCTCGTCAACGAGGAACTCCTGCGGGAGATGATAGGTCAGAAACCCGCTCAGGTGGTCTGTCTAGACGTGGCCTTCCACGGAAACGACCAGCTCAAGACCAACACGGTGTTGGAGATGCGCGACCGCGGCATCGAGTTCCGCACGATATAGGGAGGGCCTCGGAGCTTTGAAGATCAGGTTCGACGCCGGGCAGCAGTACCAGATAGACGCCGTGAACGCCGTCGTGGATGTCTTCGACGGGCAGCGGGGAGGCTTCTCGCTCGACCTATCCTTGCGGGTTGGAGAAGGGCCTCTTGGCGATGAGTTCAACGAGGTCGGCGGCACCGGGAATCTACTCACGCTCTCGGACGAAACCATCCTAGACAACGTCCAGGGCATTCAGGAGCGCAACGGCATCGAAGCCGCGGACAGCCTGGATGGCATGAACTTCACGGTCGAGATGGAGACGGGCACGGGCAAGACTTACGTGTACCTTAGAACCATTCACGAGCTCCACAAGAGGTATGGCTTCACGAAGTTCGTCGTCGTGGTGCCGAGCGTGGCGATCCGAGAGGGCGTCTTTAAGAATTTGAAGATCACGCGCGAGCATTTCCGCAGCCTTTATGACAACACCCCGTTCGACTACTGGGCCTACGACTCGCGTCGCGTGACGAGCTTGCGGCAGTTCGCCACCTCGAACCAGCTACAGATACTCGTGATGAACATAGACGCCTTCAACAAGGCCTCTAACGTGATCCACCAGGAGATAGACAGGATGGCGGGTCGGCGACCGATCGAGTTCGTCCGGGCCGCGGTACCGATAGTGGTGGTGGACGAGCCGCAGAACATGGAGAGCGAGCAGTCCCGGAACGCTATAGAAGGGTTGAATCCCTTGTGTACGCTCCGTTACTCCGCCACGCATCGCAACCTCTACAACCTTGTATACCGTCTGACGCCCGTGGACGCCCACGAGCTGGGCCTCGTCAAGCAGATTGAGGTCGACTCTGTTCTCGACGAGCCGGACTACAACCAGCCGTTCGTTCGGGTGGAGGAGATCAAGACTGCCAATCAGAAGGTCGCAGGTTCGAGTCCTGCCGAGCGCGCCAGAGAAACACCACGATTTGCAGGTAAATCGTGGTAAAGCGAGAAGCCCCTGACAACTCCATCGGGGGCTTCGGCAGCAGTAGGGCAGCAATAGGCTATGAAAGCGCCTCTTCGAGCGCGGTCGCGGCGACGTCGCCCATCCCCGGCATGACGTGGGAGTAGGTGTCCATCGTCTGCGAGATCGTCGCGTGGCCCAACATCTCCTGAACGATCTTCGGGTTCACGTTCTTTGAGCACAGCAGCGTGGCGCAAGTGTGCCGCAGGCTGTGAAAAGTGAACCCGGAGAGCCCTGCCCTCTTCAGGAGCGGCTTGAACTCTCGATGGTAGAGGTTGTCGGCGTTCATCGGCTTGCCGAGCCGATTAGGAAACACGAGTCCGTGGTCTTCCCAGAGGGAACCCAAGCGCATCCGTTCCTCGTTCTGGCGGGCCCTGTGGCCCCCGAGCGCTTCAACCGCGTGACCCGTGAGCTTGACCGTGCGGCGGCTCTTGTTGCGCTTGGGCGGATTGAAGGTGCCGTCGGTGCCGAGGGAACGCTGTACCGATAAGGTCCCGACTTCGAGATCAATGTCCGACCACCTGAGCCCCAATAGTTCGCCCCGCCTCAAACCGGTGTGTATGGCGAGCACGTAGAGGGCTTCCAGGCGGTCCCCACGCGCCGCCGAGAGCAACGCGTTGACCTCGGCGGGGCTGAGAGGCTTGACCTCCTTCTTGTGGGCCTGCGGGGCCTTGACGGCATCGGTGACGTTGCGCGGGATGAGGCCGTCCATAACGGCCTGCTTGAGTGCCTTATGGAGCGTGACGTGGATGTACTGGACCGTGCGAGGCGAAAGCCCAGAGTCTAACTTCTCTCGATAGAGGCGACGCACATGGGCCGGGGTAAGGCTATTGAGCTTCATGCGCCCGAGGGCGGGAACGACGTGGCGATTGACCACGCTCTCGTACTGGACGAAGGTGGAGCGACGCACCGTGTCCTTCACAGAATCGGCGAGCCACCGGCCCAGGTAATCTTCGATGGTGAGCGTTCCCGCGTCGAAAAGCAGCCCGCCGTCCGCGTCCGACTTGGCCTTCCTCAGAGCGGCCCGCGCCTCGATCTTGTTCTTGCCCGAGACGTACCGACGCTTGGGACCTTCCGCGGTCTGCACCCAGTAGGAGCCGCGGTACCCGATCACCTTACCCTCGCGGTTCTTGCGCGGGTAGACGTCGCCCTCGCCGTTGCCCCGCTCCTTCTTCTTGCCCATCCGTTCCGCCTTCCTGCGCCCTCGCGGTACGCCGTACCGCTCCTGCTCGACTGCCTGCGCTTATACAGAAGCACCCGATATTTATTTTACATAAAATAATACATAAAACCAAGTTATTCGAAGAAAAAGAGGGAAAATTAAGGGCGACGAGTACGAGAAAGTCCCGGCGGTGTTGGGAGCACCCCGGGACGCGGCCCATAAGGAGAAGACTTATGGACAAGAGAAGTGTAACGCGGCCCCTGCTGCCCTCCACCCGCGCCATCGTCGCCGACGCGGCGTTCTGCGCCCAGGCCGCATCCCTCCTGCTGTGCGACAGGCAGCCGATCCTCGATGCCTTCCTTGGCGAGCCGGCCGAGGAGGTCCTCGAGATGGTCCGCTGGGCCCTCTCCCACGAGGACGACGAGGGCTTCGACTCCGCCGAGGTGCTCGCCGCCTGGGCCAGGAAGCGAGGGCGTGGGGCGTGGCGGCAGGGCCAAGCGAACGGGACCGCCCGGGACGGGCACGAGAGCGAGACGGCACCTGGCGAGGAGGACGGCTACCGGGCAGATCCGGACGACGGAGACGCAGAGCTGGAAGCCGCCCTCAGGATAGCGCGGTACTGGGAGGCCAACCCGGAGAGGCTTGCCGAGGCCCTGCGCTGGCCCCACGACGAGAACGGGAGGTCCTGAGGTGGCCGCCCGCGGTAACCCCGAGAACCACCACGCCGCTCCGCGCTGCCTCATCTCCCTGCACGAGAAGGCCAACGGCTCCTCCTCCCTCGACGGGGAGGGGATCCAGGCGTGGGTGGAGTGGGAGATGGAGGCGATGAGGTGGCGCGTGCCCGTCGAGATCTCCCGAGAGGACCTGGAGGCCTTGGTCGCCTCCTCTGGGGTGGCCCTGGAGCAGGAGGAGCACCGCCTGGTGCACGAGGGCGACTGGCGGAGGTGGGGCGCCAGGGGAGGAAGGGAGACCCTTAGACGCTACGGGACGGAGTGGTTCGCCCTGCTCGCCCTCAGGCGGTGGGGGCGCTTGAGCGCCGAGGATCTGGACGCGGCGAGGGTACTGCGGTGAGCGGGCGCTACCCGAGAGCAGGGGCGAGGAGGGAAGCCCTTTCGGCAGGGGGAGCAAACTACTCCTTAAAGCCCTCAAGAATGGTTTGTAACGAGAGGAGGGACTTCTGATGGGGCCCCTCCCCCTCGGACGGGTCTTGGCCACCCCCGGGGCTTTAAGGGCCCTGTCGGAGGCGGGTAAAGATCCGCTGCGCCTCCTGGCCCGCCACGCCTTGGGAGACTGGGGGGAGCTGGACGCCCACGACCGGCGGGAGAACGAGCGGTCCCTCGAGAACGGCTGGCGCGTCCTCAGCTCCTACCCCGTAGGGGACGAAAAGATCTGGGCCCTCACCGAGGCCGACCGCTCCTGCACCACAATCCTCCTTCCCTCGGAGTACTGAGGTGGGCTGCCGCTTCTGCGGCGGGGGCGATGGGTGGATCAAGACCTGCCGCGCTCCCGACGGCTCCCGCCTCCGCGTCTGCGACCCCTGCTACGGGCCCAAGGCATCCGAGCTGGTGATCGTGCCGGGCGACCGCGTTGTCACGGCGAGGTGCGACCGATGCGGGGTGTACGCCAACCCCCGCGAGTTCGCGGAGGTGAGGCCCGGCGGCCGCCACGGCGCCTTCTCGGGCACATGCGGGCCGTGCGCAGGAGAGGGCGTCGGGGGTTCCCGGACCGAGCTATTGAGGAATGGAGGCGAGAGGTGAACAAGACCCACGACTACGTCCACCGCTACCGCGGCTACTGGTCCGACGGGGGCAGGTGCCGCATACGCATCTACCGCGGAGAAGGCAAACTCCCCATAGTGGTCTGCTCCCAGCTGCCCGACAATGACAACACCTCCGTGACGAACATGGCTGAGTACCTGGCAGCAGAGGTGGTCGAGGGGCACTCCCTGCCCACGCCCCTGGTGTGGGTGGAGCACTACCCCGAGCACGAGGGGAGGATCGGGGAGTTCTCGCGGGTGAGCTTCTCGTCCTGGAAGGCCGAGGAGGTCGGCTTGGGCGGGATGCGGCGCTGTCGCGTGGGATCGCCGCGGTGGTCCCACCTTGCCCCAGAGGAGGCGGAGGGGCTGACGGGCGACGGGCAAGATGCGATCGGATTTGGTCGATCCGTGGGGACGGGACGTTGACTACGAAGGAGGAAGGCAAGTTGCTGACGACGGACGGGATCTACGACGTAGCGATAGTAGGGTCGGGGGCCGCGGGGTACTCGGCAGCCGTGCAGGCCGCGTGGGCGGGCCTGTCGACATTAGTCTTCCAGAGCTTCGAGTCCGGGGGGCAGCTGATGCTCTCCGATCGCATAGAGAACTACCCCGGCCTGGGCGAGGGCACGACGGGC
>JADDPR010000321.1 GCA_016781775.1 Rubrobacter sp.
GTGCTGGTGGGGCAGCGCGAGGGGGTCTACGACCTTTTGAGAAGGATGCGCTGAGGGGAGGCGGAAGATGGCGCGGGAGGAGAAGGACCGGTACGTGTTGCTGAACGACGGTAGGCCGCCCGTCGGTTTCGACGCCTCGCGCCCCGTTTCGGACGAGGCCGAGAGGGCCTTGGCGGAGAGGCTGCGGGGGTTACGGGCCGCGGACCTCGCCGCGGGCGAGGACTGGCTGTTGGAGCGGTTGCGGCAAGAAGGCCGCCTCTTCGGGGACATCGCCGATGCGATGCTGCCCCTCGTCGTGGAGGAGTACGAGCGGCGGGTGCGGGAAGCGGCGGAGAAGCTCGGCCCGGGGATGGTGCGGTGGGGGACGAGCGTCAAGGTCGGGTACGACGGCGGGTCGGGGCGGCTCGAGGCGCGCGTGGAGATGGACGAGGCGCGGCGCGCGCAGGCGGTGGGGTACCTGGCGGCCACGCTGGAGGCCGTGGAAGGCTCGTTCGGCGACCGCCCCACGATCTATTCCAACGCCGCCGATTGGCTTCTGGCGCTCGCCGCGGCGCTGCTCGAAGGACGCGCTGGCGCGGAGGGAGCGGGGGGCGGAGCGGAAGGGGGCGCGTCCGACGGGCCAGACGGCGGCTGCGAAGAGGCGTGCGCCTACCTGGTCAGGCGAGAGGGCGAACCCTACCGGGCGATGGTGCGCTGGTTCGCCCTCGACCTCTCCCAGCGTCTCTTCGATTGGAGCACCTACCCGGAACGCGGGCTCCAGCTCATCCTGGGTTCGGAACCGGCCCAGGTACCCCGAGCGCTGCCGATGCCGGAGCTCGAGGAAGACCACTTTTGGACGTCGAGCGCGCAGCTGTACCACGGGCTTCGCGTGACGGTCTCCGACCCGAAGCACTTCGGACGCGTGCCCGATTCCGGTTTTCCCACCGCGCTCTTGAACGCGGGCGACGCTGTCGGGTACGCGGTGATGCGGCCGCCGGACACCGATCTCGGGCTCCTCGACCCGGAGCAGATCGAGCACTGGGAGGCCGAGATGTGGCGCCAGCGCGAGGGGCTCGACGACCTGGACGCCGACGTTTTGGACGGGCTGACCGCGGTGTGGCTCGAGCGGTCGCCCCATCACCCGGAGCGTCTGGCCTACGTGATGATCGACGAGCTGATAGACCTCAGGCAGAAGGAGAGGAAGAAGGGCGGCAGCGGTCGGCGCGGCGGGTACGAGACCAAGCAGCGCCACGACATCGTCGAGGCCATCACGCACCTGAGGAACGTCATGGTCGACTTGCGGATGCAGGTGCCCGAGGCGACCGCCCGCAAGAAGATCCGCTGGGTCGAGAAGCGCGTGCGCAGCTACGTTATCGCCATCACCGACGTGCTGGACTCCCCGCAGCCCCGCCTCGACGGGTACGCAGCGCCCGCCGGCATCATCTACCGGCCGGGGCAGGCCTTGAGCCTCTGGCTCGAGAACCCGCACATGCGGCAGATGACGCTGCTAGCGGCCCAGGCTTTACGCTACGACCCGTACCGCCAGCGTTGGGAGAAACGGCTGGCCCGGTCGCTCTCGTGGAGGTGGCGCGTGGGGGCGAGCCGCGAGGGGCAGTACCGGCGGCCGTACGGGGTCGCGGACCTTCTACGGATGGCCGACCAGAAGCTGGACGGCCGCCGCCCCCAGGAGACGCGCAGGCGCCTGGAGAAGGCGCTGGACGTCCTCAAGGCGGACGGGGTTATCGCGTACTGGCAGCCCGACGCGGAAGCTTGGGACAACCCGCTGACGACGTCGCGCAAGGGGTGGAAGGAGCGCTGGCTCGCCTCGACGTACCTGATCGAGCCGCCCGACGTCATCAAGGACCTGTGCGATCGGGTGGCCGACGCCGCGACGTCCCGCCAACGCGCCAAGGCGCTGACGGGTCCCGCGCGTCCCATCGCGGAACAGGATGGGGGGGACCTCGGCGAGCGCCTGAAGGCTTGGCGCAAAGAGCACGGCCTCTCCCAAGTGGTCCTCGCCGACCGTCTGAGCGGCGAAGAGAGGAGCGAGGTGGTCTCCCAGGGGACCATCTCCAAGATCGAGAACGGCCGCGTGGTCCCCAACAAAAAATTGCGCGAGAAGATAGAACGGCTGATGGACGGGGAGTGAGTACGAAAACCGAGAACGGTCCGGTTCTCGAAAACGCCGTACAAAAACGCGAACGTATAAATATTTGTAGAGTCGGGGTTATCGCCGCCCAATGTCGGGGTTATCGCCGCCCAATGTCGGGGTTATCGCCGCCGAATCTTTTTTTGGGCATTTTTTAATCCCGATAGGTAAGCCGGAAACTCGGCCTCTCGCGGATTATTCCGCGCCTAATAAAGCTAATTAGCTTAAAGGGCGTCCCGGCCCGCCGGGGGCGTCCGGGCGCCTTGGTAGTCTTCCCCCCGAAAGCCCAGGTTGCGGGGGAGACGGAAGGAGCGAGGAACCATCGGATGAGGCAGTTCAGCCTGGCGGACCAGTTCCGCGACGAGGCCCGGGAGCGGGCGGTGCTCTCGGCGATCGCACACGACGCTCAGCTCTACTGGCGGCTGATCGACTCCCTGCCCCCCGGCGTTTTCGTCGACGAGGCGGCGGCTTGGAAGGCCCTCTCAGAAGCCGTAGAGGGCGAGAGGCCGCCCGTCGACGCGGTCCCCGGGTACTGGTCGGCTTCCGACGACCCCGTGGGGGACGCGGAGAAGCTCGCCGATCTTTACCAGAGGCGGTTGCTCGCCGAGGCTCAGGAGCGCTTGGCGGAGGCGCTGCACGACGAGGGCGTGCCGGCGCGGGAGCTCGCCGGCCGCCTCGAGGAGGAGGCCGCGCGCGCGCAGCAGGCCATCCGGGAGCTCTCGAGCGGGCGGCTGCAGCTCGCCTCCGACCTCGTGCGCGGCGTGCTCGCCGACGCCCGCGAGCGGTACGAGGCGCGCAAGGACACGGGCAAGCCGGTGATGGGGATCCGGACCGGGATCGCGAAGCTCGACGAGATCACCGGCGGGATGGAGGAAGGTCTGTACCTTCTGGCCGCCGGCCCGAGCTTCGGCAAGACGACGCTCGCCACCCAGGTGTCCCAGGCCGCGGCGCGCCAGGGCGTGCCCGTTGTGTACGCGACCTTCGAGAACGGCCCGGCGAACCTCGTGACCAAGATGGTCTGCGCCGGGGCGGGCACGAACTCGCGCGACCTGCGTAGGGGCTACGCCGACCCCGATCGTCTGGCGCGGGCGGCCGCCGAGCTCGAGCCCGTCCTCCGGAGGATAGCGCTCGTCGAGGGGACCGCTCGCCTCACCGTCGCCGAGGTGCGGGCGCGGGCGCTGCAGATGATGAACCGCTTCGGGACCGACCGGTGCCTGGTGGTCGTGGACTACCTGCAGCTCTGGGCCAAGGCCTCCGCGGAGCTCCGGGGCATGGTCAGTGCGAGGGAGAGGACGGAGGCGCTGGCCGCCGAGCTTCGCGGGCTCGCGACCCGGCTCAAGAGCCCCGTTCTCGCCATCGTGAGCCAGAACCGCGACAAGGGCGACTACGGAACGAACGGGAAGTCCGCGCCCACGCTCGACTCCTTGAAGGAGAGCGGCGACCTCGAGTACGCCGCCGATGTCGTGATGTTCGTCCACCGCGCGCAAGACCGCACCGCGATGGAGCCGGCCCGCGCCGTGGACCTCACGGTGGCCAAGAACCGAAACGGCGAGCTCGGCAAGGCGGAGCTGATCTTCAGGGCCGACCTCGGGGTGATGCGCGAGGAGACGGCGCGGGGGGCGATGGCGCCGTGAGCGTACCGGGCCGCTACGGCGAGAACGAGAATCTCACCCTCTCGGAGGCGGACCTCGCCTCCCGCCACGGGGCGCCAAAGCCCGTGGGGGGCGGCGCGAGGCTGAGGGCGTACTGCCCGGTCCACGGCTCCGACAACCAGCGCAGCCTCGGGGTCGACCTTGCGACGGGCCGCTTCTTCTGCCACAACTGCCGCGCGTGGGGGTACATGGACTGGGCGCGCGAACGCCACCGGGACGAGCGCGAAGCGGGACGCTCTCCTCGCCCCGGTCCCCAACGCGGACGGGGGCCTCGATCCCCCGTTCCTCGTCGTCCCGAGGTCGCCGCCGCGCCCGAGTCCGTCGAGCCGGTCCGCGAGGACCTGAGCGAACTTCTGAGTGGTTTCGGGGTGGCGCTCGCGGGGAGTTGGGGGGAGGAGTACCTTAAGCGCCGCGGGATCCCGACGGCGCTGGCGCGCTCCCACGGCGTGGGCTACGCCGCGCACGGGAGTTGGCCGCACCGCGGACGCGACTGGCGCTATGGCCGCCTCGTCCTCCCGCACACCCGCCCGGACGGGACGGTCGTCAACCTCTACGGGCGCGCCGTCGGCAGCGACGAGAAGGTACCCAAAGGGATCCGCCACGACCACTTGGCGGGCCAGAAGGGCTACTTCAACGCGGCCGCCCTTCGCGGGGGGGACGGACCGCTCTTCGTCTGCGAGGGCGCTTTCGACGCATTAGCGATCATGGCGAGCGGGCGCGAGCGGGCCGTTGCCATCTTCGGCGTGTCGGGTTGGCGGTGGGACTGGGTCTCGAAGGACGTGCGCCGGATCGTCTTCGCCATGGACGCCGACGACGCCGGCCGGGAAGGGTGGACGAAGATCGGGCGCGAGGCGCGGCTCCGGGGCATTAGGGTGGCGTACCTCGGCGCGGACAACTACGGCGGCTGCAAGGACGCCGCCGCCGCCTGGTCGACGGGGAAGCTCCGCATCGGCGAGTGGCCCAAGGACGGTGGGGCGGGCCAAAGCCCGAACGAGAACATCGAGCATCCTCGGCGTCCCGACGTCGGGTCTCGTCGGCGGGCGGAGGTCGAAGCCGCGCTCGCAAAAGCTCGCGAGGAGGTGCGATTGGACGTCGCGCTCGTGCCCGAGCCGCGTGTCGGCGACGGCGATGGATCCCGCGGGGCCTCCGCCGGCCCGCCGCGTTCGTCGGACGAACTTCCGCCGCCCGCCGATGAGCTCCTGCGGCGCATCGGCGAGCTGCGGCACCGCGAGGAGAAGCTCCCAGGCGGTGACGACCCCGCGCAGCCCGCCGCCGTTCCAACCAATAACCGGGCGCTGCGCCGAGCGGTGCTCGCCGCGCTCGCCGACGACGCGCGGCCCAGGGAACGCTTCGAGCGGGCGTGCCGGAAGGGCCTGTTCGGGCTGCGGGAGGAAGCGGAGGCGTTTCGTGCCGTCCTCCCGGCGCGTCTACGTCACCAGGGGAGGCGGGAAGCTCTGGAGGAAACCCTCCACGAGCTCGCGCTTGCCCTTCTCCCGTCCTCCCTTGCGGCCTCCAGGGCCAGGCTTCGATCCATCATCCATGCCCGTTCTCGCGGGCGGGACGGCGGAGGCGTCTCCCAACAACGTTCTCCTGCCGTCGTGGCTATCCAGGACCTCCTCGTGAGCGACCCGAGGTACTTCAAGGAGCTCGCCCTTCTCGCCATGTCGCCGCCGAATTACTGCTACCTCCGGGAGGTAGCCGCGGCGTTCCGGCTGGAGATAGTCCGCGACGGAAGAGAGGTCGAGGGAGGGGAGTGTTTCACGGACGGGCTGTGGACCGTGATGCGCGAGCTTTTCCCGGCCTCCCCAGGTGCGGCGTGGGATCGCGAGTGGGCCGAGGGCCTCATGCGCAGCGCGCGCCGTTACGTCGCCGAGCGCGACGGCGAGGAGGCGAACCCCGCCTGGCTTCATGAGGAGGCCGAGATCGCTGGCGCGGCCGAGGCCAAAGACCGCGTCCGCTACCGGGCCGCCGTGCGCGCGTGGGCCTGCGCTAGGCCACGGGCGTCGGGGGAGGCTCAAGGAGATGGGAAGGTGTAGACGAGTATGTCGACCGGGGTGTTCGCCACCGTGTCTGGCATGCGACCTTCTCCAAGCCGGTCCTCCTGAATGGCCTTGGTGTCTCGCGATCGCGTGGAATCGGCATAGAAACGCGGTTTCACCCGAGAAGCGGTCGCAGCGTGTCCGCCTTCTAACGCTCCATCCCGGTTCCCGCTCTGGGTTTAGCCTGTC
>JADDPR010000258.1 GCA_016781775.1 Rubrobacter sp.
GTTGAGCCACGCACCCTGCACGATCTTCTCGAACAGGTCGCGCGCCCGGACGGTCCTCATCACCTCGCCATCGCGCGGGTTGACCAGGTCGAAGTCCGTATCCCCCTCGACGGCCTCCATGAAGGCGTCGGTGATCGCCACGGAGATGTTGAAGTTGTTGACCTTGTCGTTCTCGTTCTTGCACCGGATGAACTCCTCGATGTCCGGGTGGTCGACCCTGAGGATGCCCATGTTCGCCCCGCGCCTCGTGCCGCCCTGCTTTATGTGCTCGGTCGAGGAGTCGAAGACGGCCATAAACGAGACGGGCCCGCTCGAGACGCCCATCGTGCTCTTCACGAGGTCGTTCTTGGGCCTGAGGCGCGAGAAGCCGAAGCCCGTGCCGCCGCCGGACTTGTGGATGACGGCCTGGTGCTTGAGGGTGTCGTAGATCCCGTCGATGGAGTCCTCGACCGGCAGGACGAAGCACGCCGAGAGCTGCTGGAGCTCGCGCCCGGCGTTCATCAGGGTCGGGGAGTTCGGCATGAACTTCCGGGAGAGCATGAGCTGAAGGAACTTCTCCTTCGACCCCTCGTATAGCTTCTGCGCCTCCTCGCCGTCCCTGAAGCAGAACTCGCCCTCGGCGATGTTCGACGCCACGCGCCGGAACATGTCGATGGGCTCCTCGATCGCCTCGCCCTGCTCGTTCTTCTTCAGGTAACGCTTCTTGAGGACCGCAACCGCGTTCTCCGAAAGCTCGAAGGTTTCGTTCCGCGCCTGCCTGTCTCGCCCTATCTCCATCCCCGTGTTTTCCTCCCTTTTTGCTCTCTTAATTCTACTGGCCAAAGCACGAATCCCAACGCTCGGAGTTGGGACTCGTGTGCTGTATCAGATGGGTGCACTCATCCAGGACGCCGCGGGGGCGCTCCCCCGGCCCAGTAGGTCTTACCTGCCGGAGCCGGCGAGCCTGACGAGCTCGCTCCGGAACTGATCCACGTCGGTGTACTGCCTGTACACGGAGGCGAACCGGAGGTACGACACCATATCGGTCTTCCTGAGGCGCGCCAGGGCCATGTCGCCCAGGCGCCGGGACGTCACCTCGTGGCGCCTACGCTCCCTGAGGTCGGCCTCGATCTCGTCGACCATGAACTCGATCTCCTCCTCGGAGACCTGCCGCTTGGCGCACGCCTTGGCGAGCCCGGCCTGGAGCTTCGCCCGGTCGAACCCCTCCCGGGAACCGTCCCTCTTTATGACTATCAACCGCAACGGCTCGCGGCGCTCGTACGTGGTGAACCGCTTCTCGCACGAGAGGCACTCACGCCGCCTACGGATCGCGTCCTTCCCCTCGGAAAGCCGCGAGTCTATGACCCTCGTATCCTCGTTGTCACAGTACGGACACTGCACCTCTGAACCCCCACAACCTCAACACTACATCTGGTACCGCGGCAAACTAGCACACCAGATTTTCGCACCGCAACACCGGCTACATAACCGTCAACATAAGGTTGATATGACCTTTACCGCCCGGGAAGCCGAT
>JADDPR010000236.1 GCA_016781775.1 Rubrobacter sp.
TGTCATCGTACCTCCCTAAGAGGCTCCGTCAATAGGCGCGTAGCGCATGTATCAAGAGACAGCGGAAAGGCCGTTGAATCACTCTGATAACTGTCAAGTATGAAAAGTTGCCAGCCTATTGACGGAAGCTCTTACGCTGCTGTCCCTTGCTGCGGCTCCCAAGTTTGGCGTCCTCGGAAGTTGTGTTGCCGCTATCGTTCCCGGAAACCGCATATCCCCGGTACGACGGGCGCTTCGACGGCGGTTACCTCCCAAAGGCCGATCCGCTCCCCGGCACTCCTCCGGCCGGAGAAGCGGGGCTGTGGTCCGCGGAGGGGCAAAACGCCAACCGGCTTTGCACCCGTACCCTCGCACTAACGAAGCGGGTAAATGTGTCGTAGCGCACAAGAAGGGGGCTGCACCCTTCGGGCCATTTTCTCCTGAATCTCCGCCGAGGGCTTCCCGAGGGCTTGCCTTTGGCCGTGTCCACAGCTTAGATGGGGCACATGGCAGAAACCAGAAACGCAGGCGAGATCCTCGAGGTCGTGGTCGAGAACGGGCGCGAGGAGCTGGCCCGGGCCTCTTTGGGCCTGACCATCAGCGGCTTCGCCGCCGGGCTGAACATCTCATTCTCTGCGGTGGCCCTGGCGGTCGTCGGAGCCATGACCGGCGGCGTGGGGCTCGCCGCGATACTGGCCTATCCCATCGGCTTCCTCATCGTCATACTGGGCAGGGCCCAGCTGTTCACGGAGAACACCGTGACGCCCGTGGCCGTGGCGCTCACGGACGCGAGGAGCATACCGAACATGCTGAGGCTGTGGGTGGCGGTCTTCGTCGCCAACGTCCTCGGCGCCATCGTCTTCTCCGCCGCGATCGTCTACGGGCACATCCTCGAGCCCGGGGCCCTCGAGGTCCTGTTCGGGGAGGTCTCCCACAAGGCCGGGTTGGGCTTCGGGGGGGTGTTCTTGAAGGCCATCTTCGGCGGCTGGCTCGTCGCCCTGATCGCCTGGCTCGTGGCGGCCTCGCGGGACACCATCTCGCGGATCTTCTTCGTCATTTCGCTGGCGGCCCTGATCCCGGCGGCGGGGCTGACGCACTGCATCGCCGGCTCCTCGGAGTTCCTCATAAGCGTCTTCTCCGGCGAGCAGACGTGGGGGAGCTACCTCGGGGGGTTCCTGCTGCCGACCACCTTGGGCAACACCGTCGGCGGGGTGTTCCTGGTGGCGCTCTTGAACTACGGGCAGGTGATGGGCTCGAAGGCGAAGACGCGCCTCTCCGGCGTCACGGAAGAGGAATAGGGAAGACCGGATAGGCCCCCTAAGACGGGGACGGCGTATCCTCCGGTCACCCCGCAAGCGGGCTTCGGGGACCGACCGTAAGGCGAGGGCGTCCCTCCCGCAACGCCTCGGGCCTACTATTCATAGCCTATTCTTCCTATCCTATTCGCTTGGATCCCGACGGCTTCTCTCGGAAGCTTGCGCCTTAGCTTGTGTTTTAACCGCACGGGAGTTTTGCGATGAGCTTTGTGTCCATC
>JADDPR010000457.1 GCA_016781775.1 Rubrobacter sp.
CCTCTGGAATGCGTGGGCCTGGTGGCCCGGCCGGTCTTCAAAACCGGTTTGCGGGCGTAAGACGTCCGTGGCGGTTCGATTCCCCCGCATTCCGCTTTTTAGCTGTCGTCTCCCAGCCGTCAGGTCCTACTGAGAAGGCTTAGAGGATCGTCGGGGCGGACGGTACAAGGGATTTGTAGCTGCGCCGTGGATATCGGCGCTTGATGTAGAGAACCCGACAGCCGGCGCTGAGAGCTAGAAACCGGAGGTTTCCGAGTGACGAGTTTTTCGCACATCGATGAAGAGGGTGCGGCGCGCATGGTGGACGTGGGCGCGAAGGCGGTGATCCGTCGTACCGCTACTGCCGCGGGCTCCGTCGTCATGGCTCCCGCTACGATCGAGGCGCTTCAGGAGAAGGCGCTCCCCAAGGGGGACGCTCTGAATACTGCCAGGATCGCCGGGGTGATGGCCGCGAAGCGGACCCAGGATCTGATCCCCCTGTGTCACGGTTTGAATCTTACGGGCGTGGATCTGGAGTTCGCGGTGAAGGAGGACAGGGTGGAGATCTCCGCGACGGCTCGTGTGAGCGATCGGACCGGGGTTGAGATGGAGGCTCTGACCGCCGTGAGCGTAGCCGCCCTTACCCTTTATGATATGTGCAAGGCCGTAGACAAGGGGATGGTGATCGAGGGGGTCAGGCTCGTCGAGAAGACGAAGGAGGAAGTTCCTTCGTGAAGGTTTGCACGGTTGGGCTCGCACGCCCGTGCGAAACTTATCGGGTCAAGCAAGCGTTCCGGGTGTTCGGGATCGGGTCCCGCCCTGGCCCGAGTCGGTTCTAGGAGACAGAAATCGAGGGTGCAGTTCTTTATCCTGTGTTTCTCGACCTCGACGGCAAGCGTTGCGTCGTCGTCGGGGGAGGCGAGGTTGCCAACCGGAAGGCGCGCAAGCTCTTGCAGGCGCGGGCCAGGGTCGTGGTGATCTCACCCGAGGTCAAGCCGGAGCTCGCGAGCATGGCGGTCGAGGTACGGGAGAGGGCGTACGAGGAAGGCGACCTCGAGGGTGCTTTCCTGGTCTTCGCCACGACGGACCGGCGCGAGGTTAACGCGGCGGTGGCCCGGGAGGCGCAGGAGAGGGGTATCCCGGTGAACGTCGCGGATAACCCTTCGGAGGGCGACTTCGCGCTGCCCTCCACGCTGAGGCGCGGGCATCTGCAGGTCGCGGTCTCGACGGGTGGGGCGTCGCCGACGCTGGCCCGGCGGGTGCGGCGTGAGCTGGAGGCCGCGTTCGGTCCGGAGTGGGCTGGTATCGTTGAAGAGCTGGGTAGGGCCCGCAAGAGCGGGCGCAAGGCCGAGACGGAGATGGAGGAGGTGGTCGAAGGGTGCTTATCGCGGTTGCGGGGCTGAGCCATCGTTCGGCCCCGATAGAGGTGCGCGAGAAGGTCGCGTTCGCGCCGTGCGCCGCCCGGCCCTTTCTGCGGCGTTTAAAGGACGAGGGCCTCGTCGCCGAGGCGGTGCTCGTCTCGACCTGCAACAGGACGGAGCTCTACGCGGTCGTCGGGGGGCCTTCGGAGGAGGCGCGCGAGGGTCTGCTCCGGGCGATGGCGGACGAGAAGGGGCTCGAGCCCGGGCTGCTGGAGAAGCACACCTACTGGCACACGGAGAGCGCGGCCGTCGGGCACCTGTACCGGGTGGCGTCCTCACTCGACGCGATGGTGGTGGGGGAGAGCCAGATTCTGGGCCAGGTCAGGGAGGCGTACCGGGCGGCGACGGAGGAGCTGTGCGCCGGTCCGATCCTTAATCGGCTGTTTCACACGTCCCTGCGGGTCGGCAAGAGCGTCCGTGCGGAGACGGGGATCGGGGATTCCTCCCTCTCGGTGCCGCACGTCGCCGTGAAGCTGGCCGAGGAGGTCTTCGGCACGCTCAGCGGCCGTAGCGCGATGGTGATCGGGGCGGGCGAGATGAGCGAGCTCGTGCTCAGGCACCTTGCGGGCAGGGGCATCGGGGAGGTCAAGATCGCCAACCGCACCGCTTCCAGGGCCGAGGAGCTCGCCGACAGGCTCTGCGGCGTGGCCGTGGGGTTCGACGCCCTCGCGGAGGAGTTGCCCGGCGTGGACGTCGTCGTAAGCTCTACCGGCGCCGGGGAGTGGGTCGTCGGGAGCGAGGTCGTCGCGGCGGCGCTCCGGAAGCGCGAGGAGCCGCTGTTCTTTATCGACATCGCGGTGCCGAGGGACATAGACCCCGTGGTCCAGAACCTGGACCGGGCGTACGTCTACGACGTGGACGATCTTCAGGCGGTCGTGGATCGGAACACGGACGATCGGGGGGCTGCGGCGGAGGCGGCCGAGGCCATGATCGGGCCGGCCGTCGTCGAGTACATGAGCTGGCTCTCGACGCTGCACGTCGCCCCGCTCATAAAGGAGCTCCGCGACGGGGCCGAGCGCATCCGGCGCCACGAGGTCTCCCGCACCCTGAAGGGGATGCAGCTCTCCGAGGGGGAGGCCGAGGCCATAGAGAGGATGAGCCGCGCCCTCGTCAACAAGCTTCTGCACGGCCCCATCCAGGAGATAAAGGCCCTCGCCGAGGGCGGCTCTCCCGTCGGGGGGGCGGAGGTCCGGCGCAGGCTCCTGGAGCTGGAGGGGTTGGGCCTGGGGCTGTACCGCGCCGGGGACGGACCAGGGACGCCATGAGCAGGAGCGGGCTCGTCGTCCTTGGGACGCGGGGCTCGAAGCTCGCCCTCGTGCAGGCAAACGCTTGCGCGGAAGGGCTGCGGGCGACGGGTCTCGACGTCGAGATCAGGGTGATCAAGACCACGAGCGAGCAGCAGCCGGATACCCCGCTTCGGGTCATAGACCGGCGCGACGTTTTTACGCGCCAGCTCGACGAGGCGCTCATCGCGGGGGAGATAGACCTCGCCGTTCACTCCCTCAAGGACGTGCCTACCGAGCTGCCGGAGGGGATAGTCCTCGCGGCGATCTCCGAACGCCACGACCCGTCCGACGCGCTCGTCTCGGACGGGGGCTGGGATCTGGACGATCTGCCCGAGGGGGCGGTCGTCGCTACGTCGAGCCTCAGGAGGAGGGCGCAGATTCTCCACCGTCGTCCGGACCTCGAGATCGTAGAGATTCGGGGAAATGTGGACACCAGGGTGCGCAAGATGCGCGACGGGGCGGCCGACGCCCTCCTGCTCGCGCGTGCCGGACTCGAGCGGCTCGGCCTCGGTCGGGACGTCCCGCACACCGTCCTCGGGCCGCAGACGATGCTCCCCGCCGTCGGCCAGGGCTCCCTCGGCGTCGCGACCCTCGCCGATCACCCCTTGCGCGGCGAGATCCGGGCCGCCCTCAACCACGAGCCCTCGGAGCTTGCGGCCCATGCCGAGCGGGCGCTCTTGAACGAGCTCGAAGGGGGGTGCCGGGTGCCGGTCGGCGCTCTGGCGCTCGCCAGGGGGGGAGAGATTCGGCTGCATGGGCTCGTCGCCTCGACCGATGGGGCGCTCCTTTATCGGGAGGATGCCGTCGGGGAGGAGCCGGAGGAGGTCGGGCGCCGGCTCGCCCGAGTGCTGCTGGGGCGCGGGGCCGGCGCGATCCTGGACGAGATCCGTGAGGTCAGGAGCTAGCGTGATCTACCTCGTAGGGAGCGGTCCGGGCGATCCGGGCCTGTTCACCGTCAAAGGCGTGGAGTGCATGGGACGCGCCGACGCCGTCGTCTACGACAGGCTCGCTCCCGAGGCGTTGCTCTCCCACGCCCCTGCGGGCGCCGAGAGGATATACGTCGGCAAGAAGCCCAAGGAGCCGACGATGCCGCAGGAGGAGATCAACGCCACCCTCGTCAGGCTCGGTCGGGAAGGCAAGACGGTCGTGCGCCTCAAGGGCGGCGACCCCTACGTCTTCGGGCGCGGCGGCGAGGAGGCCCTCGCACTTATAGAGGCCGGTCTCCCGTTCGAGGTCGTCCCCGGGGTGACGAGCGGCATCGCGGCCCCCGCGTACGCCGGCATCCCCGTGACCCACCGCCACGTCTCGACGAGCGTCGCCTTCGTCACGGGGCACGAGGACCCGGCGAAGGGGACGGAGGACGTGGATTGGGAGGGGATCGCCAGGGGTGCCGAGACCCTCGTCCTGTACATGGGCGTCGGACGCCTCCGCGAGATCTCCAGGCGCCTCATCTCCGCCGGCCGCGCCCCCGAGACCCCCGTCGCCTGCGTCCGCTGGGGCACCCGCCCCGAGCAGGAGACCGTCACCGGCACGCTCGGGACCATCGCCGACAGGATAGAGGAGGCGAAGCTCAAGCCGCCGGCGATCACGGTGATAGGCGACGTCGTCTCCCTGCGCGAAGACGGGCTGGACTGGTACGAGAGGCGCCCGCTCTTCGGCAAGAGGATCGTCGTGACGAGGGCCCGCGCCCAGGCCGGTGAGCTCAGCCGCGAGCTCGAAGCTCTGGGCGCCGAGGTCCTGGAGTTTCCGACGATCGAGATAAGGGAGCCCGAGGACTTCGGCCCTCTCGATGCGGCGATAAGAGATCTCGACTCTTTCGGCTGGGTCGTCTTCACCAGCGCGAACGGCGTCGCGGCGTTCGTGCAGCGCCTCGAGCACCACGGGCTCGACACGAGGGCCGTGCCGCGCGGGGCGAAGCTTGCCGCCATAGGCCCCGCCACCGCGGACGCGCTCCGGGCCACGGGCCTCCGGGTAGACGTGGTGCCGGAGGAGTACCGCGCCGAGTCGCTGCTGGAGGCGCTGCTGGACGGTTCGCCGGCCGGAGAAAAGGTACTGATTCCGCGCGCGAAGGTGGCGCGGGAGGTTCTGCCCGAGAAGCTTCGGGAGGCGGGGATGGAGGTCGTGGTGCCGCCGGCCTACGAGACCGTCCCCTCGGAGGAGGGGACGGACGAGCTCAGGGAGCGGCTCATCTCCGGGGGGGTGGATTGCGTGACGTTCACGGCCTCTTCTACGGTCGAGAGCTTCGTCGGGGCGTTCGGCGAGGAGGCTGGGGAGCTTTTGTCGAAGACGAGGGTGGCGTGTATCGGCCCGATCACGGCCGACACCGCCCGGGGGCGCGGGATCCGGGTCGATGCCGAGGCTTCGGAGTACACTATCCCTGGGCTCGTCGACGCGGTGGTCGGCCTCTTCGCCGAACCGCGTCGGGAGACCGCGGTACCCGCGAAAAAGGACGGTTAAGACGTGGCATTCCCCATCCAGCGTTTGAGAAGAACCCGTCGTACCGGCGCCCTCCGGGGGCTCGTGCGCGAGACCGAGCTCTCACCGAGCGACTTCATCTATCCCATCTTCGTCGCCGCCGGGGAAGACGTCAGGCGTCCTATCCCGTCCATGCCCGGCATCTTCCAGCTCTCCATCAACCATGCGGTCGAGGAGGCGCGGAGGGCCCACGATCTAGGTATCTCCGGCGTGCTGCTGTTCGGCATCCCGGACGAGAAGGACGAGGCGGCGAGCGGGGCGTACGACCCCGAAGGCGTAGTGCAGCTTGCGACCCGCGCGATCAAGGACGCCATGCCGGAGCTTCTCGTCGTCACGGACGTGTGCCTCTGCGAGTACACGAGCCACGGGCACTGCGGCGTGGTCGACCACGACCGCCGCGAGGTAATGAACGACGTCAGCCTCGAGCTTCTCGCCCGTACGGCGACGGCTCAGGCCGAGGCCGGCGCCGATATCGTCGCGCCGTCCGACATGATGGACGGGCGCGTGGGCGCCCTACGAGCCGCGCTCGACGCCGACGGCTTCGAGGAGACCCCGATCATGGCCTACTCCGCGAAGTACGCCTCGGCCTTCTACGGCCCGTTCCGCGAGGCGGCCGACAGCGCCCCGCAGTTCGGCGACCGGCGCGGCTACCAGATGGACCCGGCCAACGCCCGCGAGGCCCTGCGCGAGACCGCACTGGACATACAGGAGGGGGCCGACATCGTGATGGTCAAGCCCGCCCTCCCGTACCTCGACGTCGTAAGGAGGGTGCGCGAGGCGACCGACCTGCCCGTCGCGGCCTACAACGTTAGCGGCGAGTACTCGATGCTCAAGGCCGCCGCCCAGAACGGCTGGCTCGACGAGGAGCGGGCGGTGATGGAGGCGCTCACCGGCATAAAGAGGGCCGGCGCGGAGATCATCATCTCCTACCACGCCCCCGACGCCTCCCGCTGGCTTCAAGACTGAACGGGCCGGGTAAGCGGTATCACCGCCCCGCGCCCGGACCTGCGCTATAAATCACACAAGAGCCTCTGGGAGGAAGACACGGCGTGCAGGGTAGCGAGATGAGCGCGAACGCGCGAGAGATTTTGCAGATGGACCGCTCGGCCCGGCTCATGCAACGGGCCGTGAAGCGGCTCCCCGGCGGGGTCAACAGCCCGGTAAGGGCGTTCCGCTCGGTCGGGGGAGATCCCCTGTTCATGCACCGGGGCGAGGGCTCCCGCATCTTCGACGCCGACGGCAACTCGTACGTCGACTACGTGATGAGCTACGGGCCGCTCATCCTCGGCCACGCCCACCCGGAGGTCGTTCGGGTTCTGGAGGAGACGATACGCGGCGGGACCACGTTCGGGGCGCCGACTGAGCTCGAGGTCGAGATGGCCGAGCTCGTCTGCGAGATCGTCCCCTCGATGGAAATGGTCCGGATGACCAACTCCGGTACCGAGGCGACGATGAGCGCCATAAGGGTCGCACGCGGCTACACGGGCCGGGAGAAGATCCTCAAGTTCGACGGCAACTACCACGGTCACGCCGATGCCCTGCTCGTCTCCGCGGGCTCGGGAGTCGCCACCCTCGGTCTCCCCGACAGCCCCGGCGTCACGAAGGGCGCCGCAAAAGATACGGCCGTTCTGCCTTACAACGACCTCGGGGCCGTGCGGGAGCTCTTCGAGAGGGAGGGCGAGGAGATCGCCGCCGTCATTCTGGAGCCCGTCGGCGGGAACATGGGCTGCGTCCCGCCGGTCGAGGGGTACCTCGAGGGGCTTCGCGAGCTCACCGAGGAGCACGGTACGGTCCTCATCTTCGACGAGGTGATGACGGGCTTCCGGCTCTCGAGGGGCGGGGCGCAGGAGCGCTTCGGCGTCACGCCGGACATGACGTGCCTCGGCAAGATCATCGGCGGCGGGCTTCCGGTGGGGGCGTTCGGCGGCAAGCGCGAGATCATGGACATGGTCGCCCCCTCCGGCCCGATCTACCAGGCCGGGACCCTCTCGGGGAACCCGCTCGCGATGGCCGCCGGGCTCACCACCCTGAGGGCCACCGGCGAGCCGGGCTTCTACGACGAGCTGGAGAGGCTCGGGACCCGCTGGCGGACGGGGATGGCCGAAGCCGCCTCGGCGGGCGAGAGGCCGTTCAGCATCAACCAGATCGGCTCGATGGTGAGCATGTTCTTCACGGAGGGCCCCGTAACGGACTTCGGCTCCGCGGCCCGTTCGGACACGAAGGCGTTCAAGGACTTCTTCTGGCACATGCTCCGGCGCGGCATCTACCTCGCCCCGAGCCAGTACGAGGCCGGCTTCATCTCCCACGTCCACTCCGACGAGGACCTCGAAAAGACCTTCGAGGCGGCGCGGGAGTGGTTTGTGTCCGCGGGACGGGGTTAGAGCCCCCTTGGGGACCGTCCGCCGGACGCCGGAGGCCTCCCTCGAGGAAATCTTTCTGCGCGCCTCCGGGGCCCTGCCGGAGCAAGACGGCGACGGACGGGGCCGGATCGTTGCCGAGGCGCTGGGGTACTTGCAAGAGGGCTTCGGGGCACACTACGCGGCCGGGAGGGCCACGGACGACGCGATCCTGGTCGGGGACACCTCCTACGCGTGGGCTGTCGACACCATCGCCCGGCTCGACGAGCCCCGCTTCGTGGGGGTGGCGAGCCGCATGATCCGGGACGGCGCCGGTGAGATCTCGCGCGGCGGCGCCGTCACCCTGGAGCTCTGGACCCCGCACCTCGCCCAGCTTCTCGGCATCATCTCCGGCGAAGACGAGGGACGCTCGGAGGAGCGCATAAAGACCGCCATAGAGGAGGTCGTTCGTGGCCCCGAGTAACCCCCAGAGGCTCACCAACGAGCCCGGCGACGAAGGCGAGGCCGCGCAAAACCTCGGGCATTCCTTCCGCGCCGGCCCGGGAAGCCAGAGCCCATCCGGAGCAAGAACTGTGAACGCACTCAAGCCGTACCACCACGACCCCATGCGGCGCGGGAGGAGCGAGCGGCATGGGTAAGAAATCGGCCGGGGGTGGGAATCTCCCCGAAGGGTCCCTTTCGACCGGCGAGGAGCGCGCCCGGCTCGTGCGCGAGATGTTCGACCGCATCGCCGGCCGCTACGAGCTTCTGAACCTCATTATGACCGCCGGGCTGAACCGCGTGTGGAACAGGGGCGCCGTCCGTGCAACTGCCCTGCGGCCGGGGGGGAGGGCGTTGGATCTCGCCTGCGGAGCCGGGGCCCTAACCAGGGACCTGGCTAAAAAGGTCGGACCTAACGGCTACGTGCTCGGGATGGATTTCTCGGCGGAGATGCTGAAGGCCGCGAAGACCCGTCCGCTCCCCAACGTCGAGTACCGTCTCGGGGACGCGACGAACCTGGAAGGGGTCGAGAGCGGCTCGTTCGACGCGGCCACCATCGCCTATGGAGCGCGCAACATCCCCAACCTGGATACGCTCTTTGCCGAGATGGCGCGGGTTACGCGGCCGGGAGGGCGGGTAGTGTGCCTCGAGATAGCGCGGCCGAAGGGGCGCTTATCTGCTACCTTCTACGGGATCTGGTTCGATAGGGTGGTCCCGTGGCTCGGCGCGAAAGTATCCGGGGATGCATGGGCATACTCCTATCTCCCCGAATCGGTGAAAGCATTCGTGGCACCGGACGAGTTAGCTGAGATAATGAGGCGCAATGGATTACAAAACGTTACATGGCGGCCCAACGCTGGCGGCATCGTCACCCTCCACGTCGGGACAAAACCTGGCTGAGAGCGCTCGGCAGCTACGCGAGGCGCTCCCCGACGACGCGTCGAGGGACGTCTCCGCGGTGGAGGAGCGCCTCGTGGAGATCGCGAGCGGCGCCCCCTCCGGGCTTGTCGCGCCCGCGCTGGAGGCACTCACCGCCGGGGGCAAGCGCCTCAGGCCGATCCTGATGGTCCTGTGCGCCCGCATGGGGCGGCCGGAGGGGGACGCGCTCCTTACAGCGTCCGCGGCCATTGAGGTGCTCCACACGGCCACCCTGATCCACGACGACGTGGTCGACAAGGCCGCGAAGAGGCGCGGCAAGCCGACGACCGTCGCGACCTACGGGCGCGAGATCGCCGTGGCGACCGGCGACTACCTCTTCGCCGAGGCGTTTCACGGGCTCGCCGAGATCGGGGACCCGAGGCTCGTCCGAGCCTTTGCCGAGGCGTCGATGGGGCTCGCGGAGGGGGAGCTCGAGCAGTACCGCTCCTCGCGCGGACCTGTCGAGGTCGAGGCGTACCTGGAGCACATCCGGATGAAGACCGCAGGGCTCTTCAGGGCGGCGTGCGTCGCCGGCGGTTCCCTCGGCGGCCTCTCTCTCAAGCAGATCGACGCGCTCGCGACCTACGGGCAGGCGCTCGGGCTTGCGTTCCAGATGTCCGACGACGTCATGGACCTCGTCGGGAAGCCGGGGCTCATGGGCAAGGGCATAGGGACGGATCTCGCCGAGGGGACGGTCACGCTGCCGGTCATCTTCGCCATGAAGGAGGGAGACGCGGCGGCGATCAGGCGCGTCCTCGAAGCCCCCGACCCGCCGCCGGAGGTGCTGGAGGCCGGGATCGAAGCCGTCCTCGCGACCGACGCGATCAAGAAGACCGAGGTCTGGGCCATGGGCGAGGTAGAGGAGGCCATAGAGGGCCTCTCGCTCCTGCCGGACGGGGCCGAACGCGCGATCCTTGAAGCGATAGCTAGCGAGGTGGTGGGCAGGGATGCTTGAGCAGGGCATGCCACGGAGAACAGCCCTCTTCGAGAGCCGGTGCGCGGGTTGCGGGCCGGCGGAGAATTACGAGTTCGGCCGTATCGTCTCCCTGCGCGAGACGGACGCGAACGTCCTCCATAACCTTTAGGTGCCGTCGCCCGTGCTGCGCGTCGGTTTTATCGACGGTCTCAACTGCCTGCCTCTACGCCTGGGGCTCGAAGCAACCGGTGGACTGGATGGGGTCGAGCTCGTCGGCGGAACGCCGGTCGAGGCGAATGCCACGCTCCTCTCGGGCCAGGTGAGCTCGGGCTCGTCTCCTCGGTGAGGTGGGATCGGCACCGCGACAGGCTCTGGCGGGTGCCGGGTTACGGCATCGCCTCCGACGGGCCGGTGACGGACGTGCTGCTCGTGATGCAAAAGGGTCGGGCCCTTCGGGAGGTGCGTAGCGTCGCGCTAACGAGCGAGGCGGCGACGAGCCATGGCCTCGCCCGGATCGTACTGGAGCGCCTCCACGGCGCCTCGCCCCGCTATGAGGTCGTCTCTACGCGCCCGGAGTGGGCGCTGGCCGAGTACGACGCGGCGCTGTTCGTCGGGGATACGGCGCTGGAGGCCCGTCGCCTCGGCGGCGTGGAGACCGTGGACCTCGGGGCGGTGTGGCGCGAATATGCCGCGCTGCCGATGGTCTACGCCGTCTGGGCGTCGCGCGGGGACCCGGCAAGATACGGCTTCTGGGCGGACCGCGTCGCGCTCGCCGTCGGTTGGGCGGAGCGCCATGCGGACGAGGTCGTGGACGAGGCGCGCCGCCTCGGCGCCCCGGCGACGGACGAAGACCTGAGGGCGTACTTCTCTTCCATCGGTTACCGGGTCGGTCTCAAGGAGGGCGAGGGTTTGAGAAGATACCTCGCCGAGGCCGGGCATCTCTCCCCGGGTCCTTACGGAAGGGTTAGCGCATAATAAGCGCGTGCCCGTCGCTCGAAGACACGCCGCTAGCAATCGCATACATTGTATCTTGATCGAGGAGAATGCCGTCGGGGTAGCCCGTATCCCGCGTGGCACCGAAGAGGAGGAGATCTAAGATGCCCCAGGAGACCATACTCGCCGCTGACCTCGTCCTACCCGTGGCCGCCGGTCCGATCGCGGACGGGGCCGTACTCGTCCGCGACGGTCGGATCGCCAGCGTCGGCCCGCTCGCCGACGTTCGTCGCGGTGCTCCGGATGCGGAGGTACGGCGCTTCGCGGGGTGTTCGCTCGTCCCGGGCGCGGTCAACGCGCACGGCCACCTCGGCTTCCGCAGGCAGGACAAGCCGGCCTCCGCCCCGTTCTCCGTCTGGCTCAGGGAGCTTATCTCGAAGCTGCCGGAGAAGGAGTCCTGGACCGCCGAGGCCGCCCGCGACTCGGCCCGCGAGGCGAGGGAGGCGGGCACGACCTACATGGCCGAATCCTCGCCCTACGGCGAGTGCCTGCCCCAGCTCGCCGAGAGCGGGATGGCCGGCACCGTCCACGCCGAGTTCTTCCCGGGCGACTACTCCGGGATGGGGCCGCAGGAGAGGGTCGAGGCCATCTTCGAGAGCGTTCGGAAGATGCGCGAAGGGTTGCCGGCGCGGGTAGATGCTCAGGTGAGCGTGCATTCTCCGTACACCGTCGATCCCGTGTCGGCGGGGCTCGCGGCGGTCAGGTCTCGGGAGGAGGGCGGGCGGCTCGCGATCCACCTCTCCGAGAGCCCGGAGGAGGTCGAGTTTATCCTCGAGGGGACGGGCGGTCTCGCCGGTATCTTCGAGAGCAACAACTGGGGCGGCCGGGGCGTTTCTCCGGTCCAGTACTTCGAGGAGGCAGGAGTCCTCGGGGCGAACGTCATCGCCGCGCACCTCGCGACGGCCGTGTCGGAGGTAGATCTTGGCATCCTGAAGGCCACGAATACGGCCGCGGCTCACTGCCCGCGGTCGAACGAGTACCTCGATTGCGAGGTCTCGCCCGTTCCGCGGATGCTCGAGAGGGGCATCAGGGTCGGGATGGGGACGGACGGGCTGTGGAGCAGCCCGAGCATGAACCTCTTCGAGGAGACGCTCTTCGCCATCCGGCTGCACGGCATGAGCGGTGCCTTGGGGCTCGAGCTCGCCACCCTCGGCGGCGCGCGGGCGCTCGGCATCGACGACGAGACGGGGAGCTTCGAGGTCGGCAAGCACGCGGACCTCGCGGTCGTCGGGGTGGCGCCGGAGGGCGGCGACGCCGAGATGGCGATCGTCGAAGCCGCGGCCGGCGGCGGGGTCGCGGCGACCGTGGTTTCCGGAGAGTTCGTATACAATCAGACCGATTCGTAAGGAAGCGGTAGGAGACCTCTCGACATGATGCTCAACCGGGACAAGCTCGGCTTCTGGACCAGGATCGGCGCGATCGCGCTGGCCGTCCTCTTTATCCTGTCCGGCGTGCTCTTCGGCATGTCCTCGAACACCAGCTACAACCTCTTCAACGTCTTCGGCGACCCCCAGGATCAGCAGGCCCAGCAGACGACCGGCTCCGAGGAGCAGATCGAGCGCACCCGAACCGAGCTCGAGGAGAACCCCGAGGACCCGAGGCTCATACGGCGTCTCGCGGGCCTCTACCTCCAGAACGGCCAGACGGGAGAGGCCGTGAAGGTCCTGGAAGAGGGGCGCAAGGCCGCGCCCGGCGATCCGGCCATCCCGCTCGTCCTCGGCCAGGCCTACGATCAGCAGGCCCAGGCGATCACCGACGAGGGGGAACGCCAGGATACCTACGCGAGGGCCGGTGGCGCTTACGTGGCGGCCGCGGAGGCCGAGGAGTCGGAGCGGAGGGACGCCCAGGCGTTTCTCCTCGCCGGCCAGGCCTACGAGCAGGCCGGCGACAAGGCGAAGGCGATACAGTACTGGAACGAGTACCTTGAGATAGAGCCCGAGGGCGAGCAGGCGGACGCCGTCAAGGAGCGCATCGGCACCTTGCTCAAGGGCGGTGATACGACCGGCGCGGCCGGGGCAGGCGCCGAGGGCGCGGAAGGGCAATGATCCATCCTTCGACAGGGGGCGTATAATGGTGGTGACGCGGACGAGGAAGATTAGGAGGCACGCGTGAGCGTGGTAGCGTTGATACCGGTTCTCGGCTCGGTTGGTCCTACGGAGTTGATCATCATCCTGACGATAGTCTTGCTGCTCTTCGGGGCGAAGAAGATCCCCGAGCTCGCCAGGGGTCTCGGCACCGGCGTTCGGGAGTTCAAGAGGGGCACTTCGGGCGCGGCCGACAAGGACGAAGTGAGGGGCAAGGACAGGAGCGAGGCCATCGTCGGCGGCGACGACGAGGACGCCCGCCCGGAGGATTCCCGCGAGGACGGCGCCGATCTCGCCGCCGAGCGTGCCGCGAGGCGCACCGAGCAGCAGCAGCGCTAAAGACGGCACCCTAAAAGCTTTACGATGGCAGGTCGCCTGCGCATACCGGCAGGTCCGCGCGACGAAGCGCGGATGACGCTGATCGAGCACCTCGAAGAGTTTCGCTCCAGGCTCTTCAGGGTGGCGATCGCCTTCGTTCTGGCGTGCATCGCCACCTGGATCTTTCGCCGCCAGATCTTCGACTGGCTTCTGGACCCCGCAGGCCTCGAGAAGCTGACCTTCATGGGCCCGGCGCAGGGCCTCATGACGGACGTGAAGCTCTCCCTATTCTCCGCCTTCCTGGTCACGGTCCCCGTGGTTATCTACCAGGCGTGGATGTTCGTCGCCCCGGCCGTCGGCGAGGTTGGGCGGGCTTTCACGTACGTGATCGTCACCCTCTCGTCGCTGCTCTTCCTGGCAGGGGTCGCCTTCGGTTACTACGCCGTCCTCCCGGTGGGCCTGGAGTTCCTGCTCGACTACGAGAGCGAGCGGTTCGAGGCGTTGCCCACGGCCGACACGTACCTGCCGTTTATCACCCGCACCCTGCTCGCCGCCGGGATCGTCTTCGAGCTGCCGGCGGCGACCTACGTGGGGGCGAAGCTCGGTCTCATCACGGCGCCGACCCTCAGGCGGTTCCGCAAGCACGCGTTGATCGTCAACGCCGTGCTCGCAGCGGCCCTGACCCCGAGCCCGGACCCGTTCAGCATGGTCCTGATGGCCGTGCCCCTCGCGGTCATGTACGAGCTCAGCATCATCATCGCCCGCTTCGTCAACCCGATGGTCCCGCACGAGGAGGCGATGGAGCACTCCCCGCTCTCTGACCACCTCCCCGACGACGAGGACGAGGAGGCCCCCGAGGACGATGACCTCGACGAAGGCCCCGAAACTCGCCGGGACGAGCCGGCGCCGGAGCGCGACCTCTAGCCTCCGCGAGACCTCCACCAACGCGCCGTAACCGTTTCGTCACCGACTTCAAGGCAGAGGCACGCACCACGAAATGATTTTCCCCGTGCCCCGTTGCGCGTCTTCATCAAGCGTGGGGAAGGTACGCGGGAACCCCTTGTGTACGGGATAGGGCGTAGGACGGAGACTTTTTGTTGTTTTTGTGGTAGAACCCGATCTCGTGGAAGCGGGTGGAAGCATATTGAAGCCTATGGCCCTGGTGCGGCTCGTCCGCCCCAAGCAATGGACGAAGAACGGTTTCGTCCTTGCCGGGGTGGTCTTCGCTGGTGAGGCGTTCGAGGTGTCGAGCCTCATCCCGGCGCTGCTCGCGTGCGTGGCTTTCTGCGCCCTTTCGGGGTCCGTTTACGCGACAAACGACGTTCTGGACGTCGAGGAGGACCGCGGGCACCCGGAGAAGAGCAAGAGGCCGGTGGCGAGCGGCGAGATACCGGTTCGTGTGGCTGCGATCTATGCCGCCCTTCTGGCCGCGGCCGGGCTTACCCTCGCGTTCTACATCGCCCCCGGGGTGGGGCTTGCGGGGGTCGCGTACCTCCTGTTGCAGGCGCTCTACTCTCCCATCCTCAAGCACGTGGCGATACTGGACGTGATGAGCATCTCGGCCGGTTTCGTGATCCGGGCCCTCGCCGGGGTTGCGGCGGTCGGGGAGGCGATCTCGCCCTGGCTCATAGTTTGCACGGGGCTTTTAACGCTCTTCTTGGGCTTCTCCAAGCGGCGCCACGAGTTGGCGGCCCTCGGAGAGGACGCCGTCACGCACAGGCGCAACCTCAAGGACTACTCCATCGAGATGCTCGACCAGATGATGAACATCATGGTCGCGGCTACGATTATCGCCTACGCTTTGTACACCTTCTTCGCTCATCAGGACAGGCTGATGATGGCCAGCATCCCGTTCGTGGTCTACGGGGTGTTCCGGTACATGTTGCTCGTGCACCGCAACGGTGGCGGCAACCCGGATACCTTGCTCCTTCAGGACAGGCCGCTGCAGATCACGCTCGTGCTCTTTCTGGCCGTGGTCATGTCCGTGATCTACTTCTTCTAGCCTCGGTACCCCTTGGAGAGCCTGAAACGCAACCTCGTCCTCGCCCTCGGGTTGAGCGTCGCCGTCTACCTCGTGATCGCGATCCTGAGCGACCTCGGGGAGCTCGCGGAGGCCTTCGGGCGTTTCAACTGGGCCCTCGCCCCGGTCATCCTGGGTCTCGTGGCGCTCTCCTACGTGGGGCGCTTCTTCCGCTGGGCCTACTACCTGAGGTTGCTCGGGGTCTCGCTGCCGCTCGGCCAGAACGCCGCCATCTTCGCGGCGGGGCTCAGCATGACCGTATCGCCCGGGAAGCTCGGCGAGGTCTTGAAGAGCGTCTTTATCCGCCGCGCGAACGGGGCGCCCGTCGCCCGCACGGCCCCCGCAGTCGTCGCCGAGCGGGTGACGGACGGGACCGGCATGATCTCCTGGGGGCTTTTGGGGGCCCTGACCTTCGACTTCGGGCGACAGGCCCTGCTCGTATTCTTGATCATCATGGTCGGTGCCGTGGCGACGTTCCGGTCGAAGCGGCTCTCCCTCCTCATGGAGAAGATCTTTTGTAGGCTGCCGCTGCTGAATCGCCTGGCGCCTCATCTGAGTGAGTTCCACGGGGCCTCCAACGAGCTGTTGGCCCTGTGGCCGCTCCTGGTCGCGACGGTTATCTCGTTTCTCGCGTGGGGGCTCGAGATTCTGGGGGTTTATCTCTGCGTGGTCGGGATGGGGGTCGAAATGGCATTCCTCGTCGTGGTCTTTATCTTCGCCGTGAGCTCCCTGGGCGGGGCGTTGAGCATGGTTCCGGGCGGCATCGGGGTGGCCGAGGCCGGGCTCGTCGGGATGTTCAGCACGGTCGGCAGACTCTCGGGCGGGCTCGCGGGGGCGCTGACGTTCTTGATCCGCCTGGCCACCCTGTGGTTCGCGACCCTGGTCGGCATCGTCGGGCTTCTACTGGTGCGGCGCTCCATTGGGGAGCCCGTCGGCGAGGCGGCGGACGAGGCTGCCTCCGAGGCCGAGGCGCCCGAAGATGGGGACGACGGGACGAGGAGCGTGCCGCGGGCCGGGGTGGATCGCAAGCCGTAGTACAACAGGGTCCAGTCACGCCGAGGCCTTGTAGCCTCTATCTCCGTTTCCAACCTTGTGTTATAAAATTTAAAGTATGCGACTTATCATTTCCGAAAAAGCTAATGCTGCGAAGAAGATCGCTCAGTTTCTTGCCGAGGGTCCCGTGAAGGATGGCAAGCACCGGAGCGTCCCGCACCACACCTTCTCCTGGAAGGGGGAGGAGTGCGTCTCCGTGGGGCTCAAGGGGCACGTCCTCAACCCCGAGTACCCGGAGGAGTACTCAAACTGGCAGAAAGTCGAGCCCTCCAGCCTGATCGACGCCGAGATCCTGAAGTCCGTCTCCGAGAAGGGGGTGGCCGAGGCCGTCCGCGCCCTCTCGAAGAAGGCCGACAGCGTCGTGATCGCCACCGACTTCGACCGGGAGGGCGAGCTGATTGGGGTCGAGGCCCTGAGCCTCTCCTTCGAAGCTAACCCGGGTCTCATGGACCATGTCGAGCGCGCCCGCTTCAGCGCCCTTACCAAGGGCGAGGTCACGCGCGCCTTCGACGAGCTCGTCGAGGTCAGCCGCGAGCTCGCGGCGGCCGGCGAGGCCAGGCAGGATATAGACCTGATCTGGGGCGCCACCCTGACCCGGTGGGTCTCCCGCGCGACGAAGCGCTACGGGAGCGCCTTCCTCTCCGTAGGGCGTGTCCAGAGCCCGACCCTCGTCCTTATCTCCGAGCGCGAGCGCGAGCGGCGTGCCTTTAACCCGGAGCCGTACTGGGAGATTGAGGCGAACCTCCGCAACGGCGAGTCCTTTAACGCCCGCCACGCGGCGGGACGTTTCAAGGACGAGTCGGCGGCGAAGACCGCGTACGAGAACATGACCGACGTCGCCACGGTGACGGAGGTCAAAGAAAAGTCCGCGACGAGGCCGGCGCCTACGCCGTTCAACACCACCGGCTTCCTCACGGCCGCTGCGAACATCGGGATCAGCCCGAGCCGCGCGGCGCGTCTCGCCGAGGACCTCTACACTGACGGCTACATCTCCTACCCGCGTACGGACAACACCGTCTACCCGGTGAGCCTGGATATGCGCGAGGTACTCGGCCAGATCAGGCGGGTCGAGGGTGTGGGGCCGCACGTCGAGAAGCTTCTGGCTCAAGAGAAGCTCACGCCGACGCGCGGCAAGAAGGAGACGACGGATCACCCGCCGATCTACCCGACCGGGCACGTTTCGAAGAACGCCCTGAGGGACGATCAGTGGAAGATCTACCAGCTTGTCGTCCGCCGGTTCCTCGCGACGCTTTCGGAGCCCGCGAAGACGCTTCGCACGACGGTGCGCCTGGAGAGCGGCGGCGAGCCGCTGGTCTCCGGCGGCACGGTCGTGACGCACGAGGGCTGGCTCGGCGTCTACCACTACGGCCGTCGCGCGGATGAGGAGATGCCGAAGCTCGAGGAGGGCCAGGAAGTGCGGGTCGAGGAGAAGAAGTTTCTCGCCAAGGAGACCCAGCCGCCGAGCCGCTACGGCCAGGGGCGTCTGCTCCGGGTCATGGAGGACCTCGGGCTCGGGACAAAGGCCACGCGTCCTTCCATCATCCAGAACCTCTACGACCGGGGCTATGTCCACGACGACCCGATCGTGCCGACGGAGACCGGGATGGCCGTGGCGAGGGCCCTGAAGGACTTCGCCTCCGAGATCGCAACGCACGAGATGACCGCCGAGCTCGAGCGGAGCATGGACGAGATCTCCGAGGGCAAGACCTCCAAGGACGCTGTTGTCGACGAGTCGCGCGACGTCCTCAGAAAGGTCTACGAGCACCTCCAAAGCTCCGAGACGGAGTTCGCGGACATCGTCTGGGACGGCATTCGGGAGGACTCGGTCCTGGGGCCGTGCAAGAAGTGCGGCAGAAACCTGACCGTCCGCAAGGCCAAGAAGAGCGGCAAGCGGTTCGCCGGGTGCGAGGGATATCCGGACTGCGACCAGACCTACTCGCTGCCGCCGCGCGGCGAGATCATCCCGCTCGGCACCCTCTGCGACGCGTGCGGCTCGCCGGAGATAAAGGTCGTCAGCTTCGGCCGCAGGCCCTGGATCACCTGCATCGACATGTCCTGCCCCAAGCAGCAGGAGCGGCGCCAGGCCATCGCGGAGGCAAAGGCCGCGAAGGAGAAGGAGGCCGCAGCCAAGGCCGCCGAGAACGGGGATGCCGAGGGGGGTGACGGCGCATCGAAGAAGACGCGCGCGAAGGCTACCCGGAAGAAGCCGGCCGCGAAGACCACGGCCAAGGCGAAGAAGCCGGCCGCCAAGGAGCCCGTGAAGTCCACCACATAGGGCAGAGGCTCGACCTCGGCCCCATGGACGAGTCCCACGCGCACCCGCCGTCCGCCGCGGTGCGCGTGGGGGGACACTTTTTGTTGTGGACCCTCGCGGTCGTGGTTTGCTATGCTGGCGCGCTGTAGCCGAAGTACCTGCAAAAATCGGTAATCGTAAGGAATGATCGCATTTGGCCCCCATTATCGGAGTAACGGCAACCCTCAAGCAGGACGTAGAGCAGCGCGGTACGCGCCCCCTCGGGACCTACGTGCGCGCGGACCTCGACTACGTGGCAGGGGTCGTCCAGGCCGGCGGGGTTCCGGTGGTCTTGCCGCCGTTTGCCGAGGCCGCCGAGGAGATGGTGCGGGGGATAGACGGGCTGCTCCTGAGCGGGGGGAGCGACCTCGACCCGCGATTCTACGGGGAGGAGGCCATCCCCGAGCTCGACGTGACCCTGCCCCAGAGGGACGAGTTCGAGATGGCGCTTTTGGAGCACGCGCTGAAGCGGGGGATGCCGATCTTCGGTATCTGCCGGGGGCTTCAAGTGCTGAACGTGGCCTTCGGCGGGACGCTGTACCAGGACCTTCCGTCGCAAGTTAACCCCGCCCTGATCGCGCACCGCCAGCTCTCCCCGAAGTGGCAGTGGACGCACGAGGTCGAGGTCGACGAGGGGAGCGCGGTGCGCGAGATCATGGCCGTACCCTCCTCCCGGGTAAACTCCTATCATCACCAAGCCATCAAGGACCTCGCGGAGCCCTTCAGGGCGGTCGGACGCTCGGTGGACGGGGTGGTCGAGGCGATCGAGCACCGCGACCTTTCGGAGCGTTGGATCGTCGCCGTGCAGTGGCACGCCGAGGCGATGCGCGAGGGGGATGTCGGTCCCGAGCACCGCAACCTCTTCAAGGCCCACGTCGCCGCCGCGAAGCGCCACGCCCTCAAGAGGGCCGCAGCTTAAGGGGTTGGCCGAACTAACCCCCCGCGGACCCTTCGTTACCGTAGAGGGCCTGGACTTCTCCGGCAAATCCACCCTCGTCTCTCTCCTCAAGGACGCACTGGCGGGGCTCGACCCGCCCGTATACTTCACCCGCGAGCCAGGCGGCACGGGCGTGGCCGAGCACGTGCGCGCCCTGCTCCTCGACCCCGAGCTCGAGATGGGGCCGTGGACGGAGGCTTACCTTTACGCGGCGGCGCGGGCGGAGCTCGTGGACCGGGAGATCCTGCCGCGCCTGGAGGGGGGCGAGACCGTGGTCTGCGAGCGGTTTCTGGATTCCAGCCTCGCCTATCAGGGGTACGGCCGAAGTTTGGGTGTCTCTGAGGTGCGGGACCTGAACTCCTGGGCGGTCGGGATGGTTGTGCCGGACAGGACTTTTTACCTGCGCCTCTCCCCGGAAGAACGCGCCCGCCGCGCGCTGGAGTCCGACGCCCCGTTGGACCGGATCGAGCGCGTCGGGGACGAGTTTATGAGGCGCGTGGAGGTTGGGTTCGAGGAGATCTCGCGGGCGGAGCCCGAGCGGGTGAGGGTGCTCGACGCCTCGCTACCGCCCGGGGAGCTCGCACAGGCCGTTCGGCGGGAGATCATGGGGCTCAGGGCCCCGTGAGGACGTTCGAAGGCATGGCCGGGAACGAGCCGGCGCTTCGCGTCCTGAGCCGCGCCCTCGCCTCGGACGACGCGGCACATGCCTACCTGTTTCACGGCCCTCCTGGCGTCGGCAAGGAGACGGCGGCTCGGAGGTTCGGGGCGTCGCTCGTCGCTGGCGGGGACGAAACGGCGCAGAGCCGTGCTCTGAGGGGGCTCCACCCGGACCTCACGACGGTCGAGCCGGAGGGGCGTTTCACGACGATCGGGCAGGTCAGGGAGGTGCTAAGCCTCGCGGCGAGCCGGCCGTTCGAGGGGGCGCGGCGCGTCTTCGTGCTGCGGGCGAACACCTTGAACGTTCAGGCGGCGAACGCGCTGTTGAAGACGCTGGAGGAGCCGGAGGGCGGGGCGGTCTTTCTGCTTCTCGCGGTCTCCCTGGAGAGCGTCCTGCCCACGGTCGTCTCGCGCGCGCAGTCCGTCCGCTTCAACCCCGTCCCGCGCGAGGAGGTCGTCTCCTTCCTGCTTTGGCGCGGCTACGACGAGGAGGAGGCGCGGCTGGCTGCCTCCCTGGGGCGGGGGAGCGTGGGGCTCTCGTTGCGGTATGCGGCGGAGGGCGAGTTGAGGGAGCTCCGGAGGGCCGTCCTCGGGGCGGGGTTCATGTTCTCGGCGAACTTCGATGAGCGGGCTCGGGCGGTGGAGGCCCTCGTGGCCCGGGCGGAGGAGGTCGGGGCGGCGCGGGAGAGGGAATACCTCGCGGGCTTCGAGGACGGGGCGGACCGGAGGGCGAAGGACGCGGCCAAGAGGCTCGGGAAGGCTGCCCGGGACGGCGCGGTCGCGGAGGCGCTCGAGCTTCTCGCGCTGTTGTACAGGGATGCTGCGGTGGCAGCGGCGGGGGCCGAAGAGCTCGTGGCGAACGTGGATCGGGCCGGTGAGATCCGGGCACGCGTCGAGGAGCATCGCGGGGCGGACTGGAGCGGGGCGGCGCGGGTGTTGAGGGAAGCGGGAGAGGGGCTTCAGTATAATGTCCCACCAGAGGCGATCCTGGAGGTAGCGTTATCTCGGACACGGCGGAAAGTACTCGGGTAGCCCCCGAGGAGCTGCCCCGGCTGGTGGATGTTCGTATCCCCGGCGCGGGGGTGGCGAAGCTCTGCTACGCTCGCGACCTCGACCTCCGGGTGGGCTACAAGGTCGTCGTCGAGACCGAGGACGGCGAGTTCGTCGGCCGGGTCGCGCTGACGCCGAGGCGCCGCGAGCCCTACGTGACCCCCTACGACATCCTGCGCGTCGTCACCGAGGAAGACGAGAAGGAGGACAGCGCCAACCGGGAGCTGGGGCGTGAGATCCGCGTCGAGGCCCAGAAGCTCGCCCGTGACCACCGCGTCAAGGACGTCTCGTTTATCGGGTGCGACGTCTCCCTGGACGGCTCGTACGTCGAGGTGAAGTACGAGAGCAAGAGCAAGCCGGACCTCGGCGCGGTGCGACGGGGGATCGAGTGTCGATACGAGGCGAGGGTGCTCTTCAAGAGGTTCGCCTTCATCGATCGCTCCTCGGACATCGGCGGCTGCGACGACTGCGGGGTGCCGCTGTGCTGCGCGACCTGGAGCGGGGCGCGGAGCATGGGGCCCGTAAACGTCCGGCTCGCCAAACAGCAGGGCGTGACGCCAAACGACAAGATCATGGGCTGCTGCGGCGAGGTGAAGTGCTGCATGCGCTACGAGCACGACGCCTACAAGGAGTTCAAGGAGCGCGCCCCCTTCAAAAACTCCGTCGTGAAGCTCGAAGGCAAAGAAGGCAAGGTCGTCGACTACTCGATGGTCAAGGACTCGGTCCTCGTGGAGTTCGGTCCCAAGAGGAGCGAGCGAGAGCTGGTCCCGCTTGGGCGCCTCGTCCCCGAGAACCCCCACATCGTCCCCGCCGACCCCGAGGACTGGGCCGAGCCGCCGGAGGAACTGGGGGACGGGGAACCGACGCCGGAGGACCACGAGGACGGCCCCGGAGAGGGCTCCTAGAGCCCTCGTGCCCGGCAACCTCTGCGACGTCCCGGGCGTGCTCGTGGGGCACGCCACGGACGCTATCGGCATGACTGGCTGTACGGCGGTCCTCTTCGACCGGCCCGCCGTCGTTGGCGTCGACGTCAGGGGCTCGTCGCCGGAGACGCGCGGGACGGCCGGGCTCGGGCAGACCGGGATCGTGCGTCACAGGCAGGGCATCCTCCTGACCGGCGGGAGCGCCTTCGGGCTCTCGGCGACGGACGGCATGATCCGCTACTTGGAAGAGCGCGGCATCGGCCTCGACGTCGGGGTCGCCCGCATCCCCCTCGTCTCGGCTGCCGTCCTCTTCGACCTCGGGGTCGGCTCCGCCGACGCTCGCCCGGACGCCACGATGGGCTATGAGGCCGCCGCCTCGGCCAGGAGCGGCGCCTTCGCCGAGGGGAGCGTTGGGGCGGGCACGGGGGCCAGCGTGGGGAATATCCTGGGCACGGAGTGGGCGATGAAGGGCGGGCTAGGTACGGCCTCGGCGCGGCCCGGGGGTGCGGACGAGGGCCTGATCGTCGCGGCGCTCGTCGCGGTGAACGCCTTCGGCGACGTCCGGGACCCGGGAACCGGCGCGACCCTGGCGGGCCCACGCCTCGATGGCGGCGCTCTGGGGGATACGGTAGAGCTTCTGCCGGCGGCTGCCGCGAGGGTAAAGTGGGGCGAGAACACCACCCTGGGGGTCGTCGCGACAAACGCTCGACTGAACACCTCGCAGGTCCAGAAGGTGGCGGAGATGGCCCACGACGGCCTCGCCCGCACCATAAGCCCGGTCCACACCACGGTCGACGGGGACCTCGTCTTCGCCGCCGCCCTCGGCGAGGTCGATGCCACGACGGATGTCGTCGGGGCGTGGGGGGCGCGCGTGCTCTCCGAGGCCGTCGTTCGGGCCGTCCATTCCGCGAAAGGCCTCCCCGGCCTCCC
>JADDPR010000555.1 GCA_016781775.1 Rubrobacter sp.
CGTACGGTTGATCGCAGGGCCTCCCGCCGTGCCTCCCGTGGCCGCCCCGGCGCGGACTATCATCCCCCGCTCCGCGCCGGGTCTCCCTTGCGGCATCCTTACTCGTTCGGCTCCAACGCGTCCAGACGACGGCCCCACTCCTCAATAATGCGCGAAGTGCCGGCTATTCGTCGGAGAGCCGAGGACATCCGGCGCGCAACCGGTCGGAGTCTGGTGCTAATCTGACCGAGGGTATGAACTACGTCGGCCAGTATCCACCTGCGAGAGGCTTCCCCCCGCAGCCCGGGCCATCTCTCGGATCGCGTCGGCGAACTCCCTCGCCCCCTCCTCGAGGAGCGACGGGTCCTGCTCGATGAGGCCAACGTAGTATGAGATTCCAGGGCTCATGCGCCCCAGCTCCCCGACGAAGTCTGCCGCCAGCTGCTCCAAGGTGTCGGCGGGCTCTTCCAAACGCCCGGCTAGATTTTGAGCTACGCGCAACCGTCCAGCAGCACCTCCTCCTCGCGCGTCGGAGTTAGACATCTCCCTCATCGCATCGTCAGTGAGAGCGGGTATCCCCTCGAAGAGCGTCGTGATCTCCTCAGCGACCCGAGCGAAGATCGGCGCGGCGTCCGTCCTCGGTCTCCGCGAGCATGTCGAGAAAACCCGGTTCCTCCTCGCTCTCGCGGCTTCGCCCCCCAACGGACGGGTAAGGGGTTGGGCATCCTCCTTGCCCGTCCCACTTTCCCTGGCCGGTGGTTTGCAAGGGAACTATATCAGTGACTCGGGGAATACGAAATACTGTAAAGCGGGCCCTATCCAAAGGGCTTGGCGCCGAGGGGGGCGGGCTCGCTGACGGCGCCCCCCTCGAAACGGGCCCGCCGTCGTTTTCGGCCTCACCGCGAAGCGACGGTGCGCCGTTGTTGCCCTCCTCCTTGGTTCCGGTTACCGATCCGGGTACTGCTGGGTGCCGGTGAGCATGTCGGGGTACTGCTGGGTGCTTGCGGCCGGCGGCTCCGGGACCGGCGCTTCCGCAGCCGAGACGACCACGTTGAAGGCGGCCCCGCCGGGCATGGCCGCGCGATCCTGGTTGAAGATCGCCCACCCCCGGGCGTCGGCGTCGTACCAAACGCCGACGGGGTGGGCGTTGTAGGTGCCGGCGCCGCCCCCCGGGTTCCAGTTCTGCGTGACCGAGAGGACGGCGTCCGGGTTGCCGTTGGTCAAAGGATGGTCGAGGTAGGTGCTGTTGGCGGAGGTGTTCTGGGAAGTGGCGCGGTGGACGAACACGGACTCGCCGCCCGGCTCCGCGGCGGTCGAGTTGTTGGGCAGCGGCCCGTCGTTCCCCCCGGCCACGGTCAGCGCCAAGACCACCGTCGCCGTGCCCAAGATCCACACCACCGGCGAGGCCAGCCTCTTGCCCAACCGGGTCAACGCCGACCCGACGAGGGCGATCGAAGGCCGGTCGCGCCGGCCCTTCTGGGGAATCGTCATATCGCTCCTCGATCCAGTCCT
>JADDPR010000097.1 GCA_016781775.1 Rubrobacter sp.
CTACGGGCAGGGCGGCAACGACGGCCTCTACGGCGGCTACGGCAACGACACGGTGGTGGGCGGCTACGGCAACGACGTCCTGAGCGGCGGCGGTCCCGAGGGGGACACCATAAACGCCCAGGACGGCCAGAAGGACACCATACTGATCTGCAACAGCGGGTACGACACGATCTACTACGACAGGGGTATCGACGTCCTGCAGGGCTGCACCTCGGCCCAGGGGACCGCCGCCGTGAGCGCCGAAGAGGCGATCGAGGCCGGCAAGGTCAAGCTGGTCGCGGAGAAGCCTCCCAAGGACCTCTTCGAGCACACGGGGAAGGTTTTGGTGGAGCACAAGGGCAAGGAACTGCTCGTGGCCGAGAAGGATCTCAAGGACCACACGGGGCATGGCGACCACATCCTCGACCCGATGGGGCGCTCCGGCGCGGAGGAAGCCCGGCGCTAGGGCTCTCCGTACGAAGAGCCTCCTTTGCGGGAGAGGGGCCGGGACACCGAAGTGTCCCGGCCCCGGGCTTTGGCGTTCTTTCGGTTACTCGGTGGGCCGCCGGCGGGCACGGCCCCCGCTACGATTATCCCGGCGTACGCGCGCGGCGAGCCCGTTAGGTCGACCCGACCCTGGTGTCGCGGGACATCCGCCCAAAGGAGGCCGGGACGTTCTCACCATTGCCAGAGATCTCGTTCCTTGAGACGCTCGTTCAGCAACCGAAGGTTCCGAAGGGTTCTGGGTGGGCGAGCGTCGGAAGGAGAAGGGATGGACGCAAAGGTAGACGGCGCGGGGGCGGGGCAAACCGCGCGCATCAGGGACTACCGGGCCTCCGACGCCCCCGAGCTCGCCCGGCTCTTCTACGAGACGGTCCGCTCGGTGAACCGCGCGGACTACTCCGAGGAGCAGGTGAGGGCCTGGGCGCCGCGCCCGCCCGATCCGGCGGAGCTGCACGCCCGCGCGGCAGGCCGCAGAACGCTGGTGGCGGAGGAGGGGGGCGAGGTGGTCGGCTTCGCCGAGTTGGAGGAAGACGGCCACCTCGACACGCTCTACCTGCGCAAGGACGTCGTGGGCCGGGGCATCGGCCGAAAGCTCTACGAGGCGGTCGAGCGAGAGGCCCGAGGTTGGGGCCTCGGGAGGATCTACACCGAGGCGAGCATCACCGCCCGCCCGTTCTTCGAGAGGCGCGGCTTCCGCGTGGTGCGCGAGCGCAGCGTGATGGTGCGGGGCGCGAGCATGACGAACTTCGCAATGGAGAAGGACCTCCCGCCCGGTTAGGGGCGACCGTGTCGGGGTCGGCGCGACCGCGGTCGCGTTCGCGCCGACCCGACTTCTGCCGTATAGGCCTCGCCCGTAATCCTGCGGCCGACCGCGACGGTCCGTTCTTTCGCACTCTTGATCGCGGGATTAACCGGCCTCACGCTCGTCGCCGGTGGCCTATTGCTTCTCAGGATCACCCGATAGGAGGACCAAGACACGAAGGAGGATGCCCTCTTGTACCCGCGCGGCGGGCAGGCGGACTACGTCGGCTCCCTCCCGGGTAGCCACGGTCGTCCTGCTTGCGAACGCCGCCCTCGGCCTGCCGCTCGTGCTCGCGATGCCGGAGTGCAACCTCTCCGCCGTCCCGCGCCGGGACGGCCTCCGCTGGTGCCAACTCTCGGGCGCGCCCGCCAAGCATGCCTAACGAATTAGCCAGCAATAACAACCGAGGTTTGGGGGAGAGCCGCCGTAGTACGTGGCGGGTGACTCTGGGACAATGCCCGGGCTACGATCCTGAGCCAGAACACAGGCGGCGCGCTTGCGATGCAGATACAACCGAGATATATCTTGGGCCTGGTTGGCCTGACGTCTCTGACCTTCTTTATAGAAATTTGGGACTTCCTCGCCCCCAAACCTGCGTGGGCCGGACTCCAGAGCTCATCGGGCACCCTGACGGTTGCGCAGGGTTCGATCCTTTGGGACAAAACGCGGCGGACTGGAGCTTGAAGGGAGCGTCGTGTTAAGGGAGACGAACTTTCTGCTCTTCCTGGCGGCGTCGCTTCCGCTCATCCTGACGCCGGGGCCAGACATGGTCTACGTCGCTACCCGTGGCATCGCACGTGGCCGGAGCGTAGCCCTGATCTCCGCCTCCGGCGTCGGCCTCGGATACGTGGTCCATACGGTGCTGGCGGTGGCCGGGCTCTCGGCGCTCCTCCAGGGTTCCGCGACGGCATTTCTCGTGGTCAAGTACGCGGGTGCGGCGTATCTCTTGTACCTGGGCGTCAGGACGCTCCTGGATAGGGAGGGCTTCTCGTCTCTACATGGGGAGGGCGGAGGACGGCCGGGCGATCTCACGCGCGTCTTCTTGCAGGGGACGCTCACGAGCGTGCTCAACCCCAAAGGCATCCTCTTCTTCCTGGCGTTTCTCCCGCAGTTTGTGAGCCTCGCCGGGGGGAGCGTGGCCCTGCAGGTCTCCGTGCTCGGCTCCATCTTCGCGCTGCTGTGTCTGATCGTTTACGGCTTCGTCGGATACTTCTCCGGGAGCCTCGGTGACATTCTGGTGGATAAACCGCGGGTCGCGGGCGCTCTGCGTTGGACCACGGGTGGGATACTCGTCGCCCTCGGCCTACGCCTCGCGCTCCCGGAGCCACGCTAGGGAGGAGAGACTTTGCCTTACGAGCTGAACCTCGTCCTGTTTCTGACGGTCTCGCTGATCGTTATCGTGGCGCCGGGGCCGGACAACATACTCGTGCTTACGCGCGGGATCTCGCAGGGCCGCAAGGCCGCCATGGTCTCGGCCGGCGGCGCGAGCGTCGGGCTGGTTTGTCACTCGCTCTTCGCGGCGGCGGGGCTCTCGGCTCTCCTGGCGCAGTCTGCCATGGCATTCTCGGTTGTGAAGTATGCGGGTGCCGCGTACCTGATCTACCTCGGGGTGAAGACGTTGTTGAGCAGGGAGGGCTTCGCCGTTTCGGGAGGGGAGAGGGCGATGCGCCTCCGCAACGTTTTCGCCCAGGGTGTCGCGTCGAACGTCATGAACCCCAAGATAGCGGTCTTCTTTCTGGCCTACCTGCCCCAATTCGCCGACCCGGCGGCCGGTGGCATGGCTCCGCAACTTCTCCTTCTCGGCCTCGCCTTCGCGCTATGCACCTGGGTCGTCTTCAGCGTGCTCGGCTACTTCTCGGGGACTCTCGGCGACCGTCTCGTCCGTCGCCCACGCCTCGCCGACGCCCTGCGCTGGCTTACGGGCGGCGTCTTCGTCGCCCTCGGCCTACGGCTCGCCCTGCCCGAACGCGGCTAGAAAATGATCTCTCAAGCCTCATGACCTCCCGTCTCGTTGCGCCTACGCTCGTGGCGAACGGTAGAGCGGCGAGGGGAAGGATGCTTCACGGACGGCATGGCGGAGCTTGCGATGTTTCTGTTGCCGGTGATGGCCTTGCCAACACTAGGCGTGCGGCGTTCGGTGGCATGGTGTTTTCGACGCGGGATCGCGCTGCGTCGAAGGGCTTCCCACGCCGGGCGGAGGTGGCGATGCCATTCGTGTCCCTGTTACCGTCTTACTGCTACCGCTGCTCCCGTCCGGCATCGCGGGCTTCGTCGACGGGCACGGTAAGCTCGGTTTCTATCTTATGGAGAGCATCTTCCCGGCCTGCGCCCTAGCGTCTGTCGTTTACTGCCGGTCGAGGGCGGGGAAGGGCATGCGGGTTCGGACGGCGCCGTTCTCGGGGTCACATCTGGCTTGCTGTACGCCGTCCCCGTCCTTTTTCTGGTTACGTTGTGGGGGCGCTAGCAGACGACCTTGAGGGCTGCGGGCTCTATTCGGAAGGACATCGGGAGGCGGCCCCAGATCTCGCCGTCGATCTGGACCGGCACCTTGGTGCCGGGGGACTTGGCCCACAGCTCTTCGGCGGCGAAGGAGCGCATGGAGCGGTCGAGGGGCTTTTTGGCGAGGATGCGAGTGAGGACGTCGGCGCGGAGCAGCCGGCCGACGCGGTCCACGAGCACGACCTCGAGGCTCCCGGTCGTGAGCGTGGACGAGTCCGTGACCCGGAAGTCGCCGCCGTAGTAGTGGCCGTTGGCGACGATGGCGAACTGGGTGACGTAGGTCGTGTCGCCGCGGACGACGTGGAGGTTGGGGAGGTCGCCTTCAAGGTAGACTTTGATCGCCGCCAGCGGGAAGGCGAGCACCTTGAGGTAGCGTTTGAGGCGCGGGGTCACCTCGTTGACGACGTGGGCGTCGAAGCCTATCCCCGCCATGCAGGTGAACCGGCGCTCCGTGCCCTCGTGGTCGGTGGCGACGCCGACGTCTATGCGTGAGACCTTGCCGTCCCGGATCCTCTCGCACACCTCCTCCGGCTTCATGGGCATACCGAGCTCGCGCGCGAAGACGTTCGCGGTGCCCAGCGGGATCACCCCGAGGGTCGCCTCCTTCGAGAGGCCGTTGACGACCTCGTTCACCGTGCCGTCCCCGCCGGCGGCGATCACGAGCCTGTCCCCGGCGAGCCTCGCGAGCTCGGTGGCGTGGTCCGGGCGCTCCGTGTTCCAGACCTCGACGTCGGCGCCCCCGGAGCCGATAATCTGCGCGTAGCGCTTGAGGCGCTTTCTGTTGCCCGCGCGTCCGGAGTTCGGGTTGCCGATGATGACTGCGTCCATGGGCCTACTATATGCCCTTTCGCCCCCAGAAACTCTCCAGTACCATGTGCCGCATGGAAGAAAGGCTGAAAGATTTCGTCGTGCCGGGGGTCGGGGTCGACGTCGTGGACTGCGAGCGGATGAAGTTCGCCCTCGAAAGGACGCCCCGCATCCGCCAGCGGCTCTTTACGGAGCGCGAGATCTCCTACTGCGAGAAGTTCCGCTTCTCCGAGCGCCACTACGCCGCCCGCTGGGCCGCGAAGGAGGCCGTCACCAAAGCCCTGGGATGCGGCCTCCTCCAGTGGAACGGCGTCGAGGTGATGCGCCGCCCCCGCATGGCCCCGACCGTCCGCATCTTCGGCAAGATAGAGCGCTTCGCCGAGGCCGTCGGCGTCCACGAGGACGAGTTCCACATCTCGATCACCCACTCCGAGCTCTCCGCCGTCGCCGTCTGCGTCGTCCGCAAGGTGGAGATCGCGCCTTGAAGCTCCTCTCCGCCGAAGAGATGACCCGGGCGGACAGGGGCGCCCAGTCTTTAGGCATCCCCGGCGGCGTCCTCATGGAGCGAGCCTCCGTCGAGATGTCCCGGGCCATCCTCGAAAACTTCGGTTCGCTCGCCGGGCGCCGGGTGCTCGTCGCCGCCGGGGGCGGCAACAACGGCGGGGATGGGTTCGTGATCGCTCGCGAGCTCTACCGGGCCGGGGCCGACGTGGCCGTTTTCGCCACGAAGGACGAGTACGAGGGCGACGCAGGGGTGAACTTCGGCGTCTTGAAGAACCTGAACGTGCGTCTCGTGAGGCGCGAGGAGTTCGGCGAGGAGCTCGCGGGGGCCGACCTCGTCGTCGACGCGCTGCTCGGGACGGGTTTTCGGGGCGAGGTGCGCGGGGACCTGGCGGGGCTTATGGGGGAGATCAACGACTCCGGCGTCCCCGTCGTCGCGGTGGACGTGCCCTCCGGGGTGAACGGCTCGACGGGCGAGGTCGAGGGGCCCGCCGTAGCGGCCGAACTCACGGTCTGCGCCCACGCTGCGAAGGTCGGGTGCGTGGTCTCGCCGGGCCGGGACTACGCCGGGCGGGTCGCGGTGGTGGACATAGGGATACCTCCCGAGGCGGAGGTCGAGCCGACGACGACGTGGACGGACGCCGCCTCCCTGCGCGGCGTCGTCCCGCGCCGGACGGGGGCGGCCCACAAGTATTCGTCGGGCTCGTTGCTGATCGTGGCGGGCTCCGCCTCGGCGACGGGCGCCACCGTAATGGTCGGGAGGGGCGCCCAGAGGGCGGGCTGCGGCATCATCTTCGTCGTAACCTCCGGGAGCGCCGCCCGGAGCGTCGACGCCGCGCTCACCGAAGCGCTCGTCTCCGGCGCCCCCGAGGACGAGGACGGGCTGATGAGCGATGACGCGGTGGGGCACATCCTGGAGATGTCTGAGAGGGCTTCCGCGATCGTGCTCGGGCCGGCGGCCGGGGTGGGGGAGGGCGGACGGCGGCTCGTCGAGGGGGTCTTGGAGGGGACGGACCTCCCCGTCCTGCTCGACGCCGACGCCATCACGAACCTCCCGGGGCCGGGGGCCCTCGCGGGCAGGGGCGGGTCCACCGTCATCACGCCGCACGCCGGGGAACTCGGGCGGCTCCTGGGTACGGGGGCTGGGGAGGTCTCCGCCCACAGGCTCCGGTCTGCGCGGCGGACGGCGGAGGAGAGCGCCTCGTGCGTGCTCCTCAAGGGCATGGACACGATCGTCACCCAAGGGGAGAGGGTCGCGGTCAACTCGACCGGGACGCACGCTCTCGCCACCGCGGGGACGGGGGACGTGCTCTCCGGGGTGATAGGAGCCCTCCTCTCGCGCGGCGCGGACCCCTACGATGCCGCCCGGACCGGGGCGTGGGCGCACGGGCGTGCGGCGGAGTTGTGGCTCGAAGGGACCGGACGTCCCGCCGAGAGCATGGTCGCCACCGACCTCTTCGCCTACCTCCCCGAGGCTTTCGCGGAGCTTTTCTAGGCCGCTCGCCGGTGGGGTACACGGGCGGGCCCGCTTGCAGTAGTATCAGCGGGACGAGGCTATCTTACGGAGGGGCTGGGGCTTGGAAGAGCAGGACATTCGGAGGCTGAGGGTACGGGAAGTCATGCAGGAGGACTGGCCTACCCTCGGACCCGACGCTACGGTGGAGGAGGCGATCAAGCTCTTCGCCGAGGCGCGCATCTCCGGCGCACCGGTCGTCTCAAACGGCCGTCTCCTTGGCGTAGTGACCGAGGGAGACCTGATCTTCCGGGACGCCGAGATCAAATCTCCCGGCTTTCTGGACATCCTCGGCGGCATAATCCCCCTGGGGAACACGGAGGAGTACCGCAGGGAGGCCCTCAAGAGCGCGGGCGTGACGGTGGACGAGGTTATGACCGACGACGTCGTAACCGTCGACCCGGACGCCACCCTGGCCGAGACCGCCACCGTGATGGCCGAGGAGCGCAAAAAGATACTGCCGGTCGTCGAGGGCGACCGCCTCATCGGCGTCATTACCCGCATGGACATCCTCACCCTGCACGTCCTCAAGCCCCGCCCGTAGAGCACGTTTGAAGTCCCACGCCTACCCGAACTTCCCGAGCCGCACCTGGGCGGAGGTGGACCTCGGCGCGATCCGGCACAACGTCCGCGCCCTCAAGCGCCGCGCCCCGACCTCCCGACTCATGGCCGTCGTGAAAGCCGACGCCTACGGTCACGGCGCCGTCCCCGTTTCTCGCGCGGCGCTCGACGCCGGGGCGGACTCTCTCGCGGTCGTCACCGCCGAGGAGGGCGCGGAGCTCAGGGAGGCCGGTATAGAAGCCCCGATCCTGGTCTTTACCGACCTCCTCCCGGACGGCCTCGCCCTCGCCGAGAGGTCTCGACTGACCGTCACGGCCCATTCGCCCGAGAGCGCGAAACGCATCGTCGCCCGCCCCGGATTGCGGGCCCACCTCAAGCTGAACACCGGCATGAACCGCTGGGGCGTCGACTCCGAGGACGCGGGGGAGGCCCGCAAGATACTCGGGGAACGCCTCACCGGCGTCTACACGCACTTTGCCTCCGCGGATTCGGATGAGGAGGCGACCAGGCGGCAGATCGAGGTCTTCGAGGCCATCCTCTCCGCCCACGACTTCGGCGACGCCCTCGTCCACGCCGCAAACTCCGCCGCCGCCCTCTGGCACCCTTCCTCCCACCACGACTGCGTCCGACCCGGCATCGCCCTTTACGGGATGCACCCTCGGGGCGACGGGGGGGACCCGGCCGACGAGGGGCTCCGGCCCGCGCTCACCCTCAAAAGCTACGTGGCGAACGTGCGGGTCGTGGCGCCGGGCGACGGCGTCTCCTACGGCCTGACGTGGCGGGCGGAGGAACCGACCCGTACCGCGACGGTGCCGGTCGGGTACGCGGAGGGCTACAGGCGGGCGCTCTCGGGGGGCGCTTCGGCCCTTATAGGCGGGGAGCGTCGTCCGATCCTCGGGAGGGTGACGATGGACGCGTGCGTCTTCGGGGTGGACGCAGAGGTCCGGGTCGGGGACGAGGTCGTGCTCGTCGGCGGGCAGGGAGGGGAGGTCTTGCTGGCCGAGGAGGTTGCTCGTCGGGCCGGCACGATAAACTACGAGATAACAACCGGGATCAACCCCCGGCGCGTCGAGAGGAGCTACCGTAATGTTCAAAGATCTTGACTGGAAAGGCGCCCTCAGACGGGCCGCCCTGACCGTCCTTATATACCTGGCGCTGGTCTACGTCCTGAACGTCGCCCTGCCGGGTTCGGCCACGGGCATCGTGCCCACGGTCATAAACGCCGCCATACTCTTCGTCATCTTCACCTTCTTCCACGCCTTCGTCGAGCGCCGCAAGAAGCGCCAGAGGGCCGCGCTCCGGCCCCAGGAGAAGGGCGAGAAGACGAAGAACCGGCCGGTCGCCGCTACCGCCACGGACGACGAAGACGACGAAGCGGCCCCCTCGAAGGACTTCAAGGGGCGCCAGAACCCGAACACCAGCCGCAAAAAGGCGTCGCGGCGCAGGCGTTAGGGCTCTGTGGAACGGGTGAAGACCGGCGGTAAGGAGGTCGTACACGAGGCGCTCGTCCCTCCCTTCGACGTCGCCACGCTCCTGCGCGAGGTCCCGGAGCTCTCGCTCGCCGAGGGCCAGAGCCAGGGGCCGTTCCACCACCTCGACACCCTCGGGCACACCATGGAGGTCGTCCGGCGCGTGGAGGCGGAGCTGGAGGAGCGCCGCCTGGGCGCGAGGGTGGGGGAGGAGGCGCGCGAGGAGCTCAGGCTCGTGGGTCTCCTGCACGACATAGCCAAGCCCGTCACGCGCACGGAGTACGAGGGGCGTGCGATCTTTGTGGCACACGACACCCTGGGCGCCCGCCTCGCCTACGGGATCTGCCGCCGCCTCGACCTCTCGGCCCGCCTCACCGACCTCGTCACCACCATCACCGCGCTACACCTCAAGATCGGCTTCATGAGCAACGAGCGTTCGGATTATCCTCCCGAGAGGCTCGTCCGGGCCGCCGGCCCCTTCGGCGAGGAGCTCGCAATCCTGTGCTGGGCCGACCGCCTCGCCGCCCAGGGCCCCCGGCTCAAAGAAGAGCACATCGAGCGCCACCGCGCGCTCTGCGTAGAGTTTCTGGAGCGCTACCGGGCCGCCGGTCCTCACCCCGAGGGGGACTACGCGAAGCTCTCGGAGGGGCTCTCCTCGGAGGCCGACGCCGGTTATGCCGCGAGCCGGACGAGGCTACTGGCGTCGCGCGGGCTCACGGAAGACGAGGCCAGGGCTTGCGCGATCGGTCTGCTCGACCTCGAGCCCGGAAGTTAAGAGAAGAGTTCGGCGACGGGCAGCTTCCAGCCGGGTACCACGTCCGCGCCGTCGATCGTGTCCCCGGCGTCGGCGGTGAGGACGCGGATCTCATCGCGCGAGCGGTAGACCGTCACCGTGTGTTTCTCCGGGTCCACGACCAGCACCATTCCACTGCCGGCTTGGAGCCACGCGAGGGCCTTGCCGATCACCTCGGAGTGGGTGTCGTTCGGCGAGACCACCTCGACCGCGAGGTCGGGGGCGCCCGGCCAGTAACCCTTCACCCGCCCCGCCCCCTCCACACGCCCGCGGCTCACGAAGGCTGCATCTGGGGCACGGACCGTATCGGGGTCCGAGGAGAGCTTGAAGCCGGTCTCTGCGGTGTAGACCCTGCCAAGCCCATTGGACTTGACGTGGTTTCTGAGCTCGGCGGCTATCTCCAGCGCTAGATAGCCGTGTTCGCTCCCCGCTGGCGCCATCTTCCTCAACTCCCCCTCGACCAACTCGTAACGCGATCCGTCGTCCGGCATGCGGAGGAGCTCTTCGGCCGTGAACTGCCTCGTCTGGATGGTCACAGAACCCTCGCTACGATCCTAGGTTTGACGCCCTGCCCCAGCCAGTATACAGGCGGTCGATAAGGCGGGTCTTTCTCCGGGTCGTGCTTCACAAAGGGCCGCGCCGGGGATATCATCGGCATGGTTCGAAAAAGCTCCCGTGGCCCTGTCGTGGGGCTCTGGATGGAGGTAAACGATGGTTTTGAAGCGGTCGACGAAGGATCGTTGGATCTCCGGCGTATGCGGCGGGCTGGCATACCGCTTCGGGTGGAACTCGAGCGTGGTGCGGCTGGCGACGATAATCCTGGCGGTCTTTATCCCCGGGTTCAGCGTGATCCCGGTCATCCTGATCTACGCCGCCCTGGCTTACCTCCTGCCGGAGACGGAGGCGTACTAGCCCCTTGGACTTCGCGGAGGCGCAGAAGGAAGCCCTGGGCTGCCGCAAGTGCGGCCTCTGCAACACCAGGACGCGCGTCGTCTTCGGCGACGGGCCCCTCAACGCCGGGGTCTTCGTGGTGGGGGAGGCGCCGGGGTTCAACGAGGATCGGGACGGCAAGCCGTTCGGAGGGGCGTCGGGGATGCTCCTGGATCGCCTCCTGCTCTCCGTGGGCCTCTCCCGGGAGGAGGCGTACCTCACGACCCTCGTGAAGTGCAAGACCCCCGAGGGCCGCTCCCCGAAGCCGGCCGAGATCAACGCCTGCCGCCCTTATCTTCTCGCCCAACTCGACGCGATAGACCCCAAGGTGGTCGTCGCGATGGGGGACCTGGCGAGCCGCGCCCTCACCGGCCGCAAGGAATCCGCCTCGCGCATCCGCGGCAGGGCGATCCCGCTGGACGGACGCTACGTCTTCCCGACGCTCTCCCTGCAGCGCGCCCTCTACACCCCGGCGGACCGCGCCCTCCTCGTCTCCGACTTCTCCCGCCTCCCCGAGCTTCTCGCCGCGGAGCGCCCCACCACCTACGAGACGCTGAACGTGCCCCGCGTCGGAGGCCTCGCCGAGGCCGAGCGCGAGCCACTACAGCCGGGCCTCTGGTAGGAAGAGCAAGCGAGATGGCTGAGTCCCTCGAGCGTCAAGACGTGGACGAGGACGCTCTCGTGGCCCTCGCCGAGCGCATCTCTGCCGTCCTCGTGCCGGGGGACGTCGTGGTCCTGAGGGGCGAGGTCGGAGCCGGGAAGACGACCTTCGTGCGAGCGGCCGCCCGGAGCTTGGGCGTCCGGGAGAGGGTGACGAGCCCGACCTACCAGTTCGCCCGGGGCTACGAGGGACGAAGCGGAGACCGTACCCTGCGCGTGAACCACCTCGACCTCTACCGGCTGGAGGGCGTCGAAGAGCAAGATGCCCTGGAGCTCGACGAGTACCTGGACTCCGACTCCGTGACCTTTGTCGAGTGGGCCGAGCCCGCGCTCGGCCTCCTCGAAGAGCCCCCCACGCTCGTCGAGATCGCGCACGTAACCCCGACCACCCGCCGGGTGCGCGTCTCCGGACCCGCAGCCGCGCGCCTCCTTGGGTCCCTTTAATGCTGGTCCTGGCCTTTGACTCCTCGACGAACGACGTCTCCGTCGCCGTGGCCCGGGTCGCCGGCGAGCCCTCAGAGGGGCGCCGGGAGATTCTCACGGAGATCTCCGTCCCCTCCCGCGGCGCCTCTGAGGCCCTGCTCCCCGCCGCCCACGCCGCCCTCGGCCTCGCCGGAGCACCCCTCGAGGACGTCGGTCGCATCCTCGTCGGCGTCGGGCCCGGTACCTTCACCGGCATCCGCATAGCCGCCGCCGCTGCCCGCTCCCTCGCGCTCGCCGCCGGCGTGCCCCTCTCGAAGGGCTCGACCCTCGCCGCCCTCGCCGCTCCCGCGCTCGCGAGCGCGGAGGAGAGCGACGTCCTCGCCGTCATAGACGCCCGGCGCCGGCAGATCTTCGTCCAGCGCTTCACGGCGGAAGGTGCCTCACCCGGCGGCATCCTCTGCGTCCACCCCGGGGGGCTTCGTGTCGACGGGGCCCCGCTCATCGTGGGCGACGGGGCGGTGCGCTACGGGGAGGTGCTCTCCGGCCTCGGGCGCATCCCCGACGATGCCTCGCCGCTCCACCGCGTGACGGCCTCCGGACTCGCCCTCTCCGCCGACCTGTCGCCCGTCCTCGCGGCAGAGGTCGTCCCGCTCTACGTGCGCGAGCCGGACGCCGAGGTGCGCCGCGACCTGAACCCCTGGAGCAAGGCCTGATGGCCAGCGGAGCTCGCCCTGCCCCCGAACCCTCCGTGCGCCCGATGCTCGCGGACGATCTTCCGGCCGTCCTCCGCATAGCAGAGGCGAGCCTTCCGAGCCCGTGGAGCGAGGCGATCTGGCGAGACGAGCTCGCCGGCCCGTTCGGCCTCTACCTCGTGCTGGAAGAGGAAGGGGGGATCGTGGGCTTCATAGGCGTCAAGCACGTCGCCGACGAGACCCACGTCATGACGGTAGCGGTCGTCCCCCGCAGGCGCGGCAGGGGTCACGCCCGCGCCCTCGTCGGGGCCGCTCTGGAGGCGCCCGCCTCCCGAAAGTCCCATCGCGTCCACCTCGAGGTGCGCCCGAGCAACACGCCCGCCCGCACGCTCTACGCCTCGCTCGGCTTCGTCGAAACCGGCCTTAGGCCGAAGTACTACGGCGACGAGGACGCCGTGCTCATGACCCTCGAGCTACCGGGACCCTCCCCCGGAGGAACCCCCAGGAGGCCGTCCCTCGCGCCTCTCGCGCTCGCGCCGTGCCTCGCGCCGCCTTCTGAGGTCCTCGGCGGAGCCGAAGGGCTTGAGGAGGTAGAGGGCGGGCGCGAGGCAAAGCAAGAAGCTGAAGAAGATCCCACCGGCGATAAACGGATCGACGGGGCCGCGGATCACGTAGATCAAAAACTCCACCAGCAGCACCAGCGCGATAAACGTAAACAATAGGGAGAAAGTCCTCACGCGCCTAGTATAGAGCCCGTCGGCCCGTAAGCACTCCAGCGGAACGTGGGCCGGCTCACCCGTGAGCTGAGGCATTGCCCCAACCAGCTGTCCTGTAGTCCCCAACATCATAGGTAACTCCGCCTCCGAGGGTCCTGCCACGCTCGAAAAACAACGTGTCCCAACCGGGGGATGACGGGCCGAAGTGCTGGCCGGTCGAAATGCTATAAACACCGCGTGATCCTTGCGATAGAAACCTCCTGCGACGACACTTGCGCCGCGGTCCTCGATTCTTCGGGGCGCCAGGCGCTCTCGAACGTCGTCCACACCCAGACCGAGCACTCCCGCTACGGCGGGGTCGTCCCCGAGGTGGCGTCTCGCGCCCACCTCGAACGGATGGACGGCGTCGTGGAGGCGGCCCTGGCCGAGGCCGGGGCGACCCTCGACGACGTGGGGAGTGTGGCCGTAACGGTGCGTCCCGGTCTGATCGGGGCCCTACTGGTCGGAGTCTCGACGGCGAAGGGGATCGCTTACGCGAGGAGGCTCCCCCTCGTTCCCGTGAACCATTTGGAGGGGCACGTCGCCGCCGCTTACCTCGCCGACCCGGGTTTGGAGCCGCCCTTCGTCGCCCTGATCGCCTCCGGAGGGCACACCGCCCTCTACAGCGTGGGCGAGGACGGCATGCGCCTCCTCGGGGAGACCCTCGACGACGCGGCGGGGGAGGCCCTCGACAAGGGCGCCCGCATGCTCGGCCTCGGCTTCCCCGGTGGCCCCGCCCTCTCCAAGGCGGCGGAGGGGGGAGACCCGGACCGCTACGACTTCCCGGTCGGATTGAAGGGGAAGGCCGACCTGGATTTCAGCTTCAGTGGCCTCAAGACTAGCCTCCTCTACAAGCTTAAGGCGATGGACGCCGACGAGGTCTCGCGGGAGCTGGTGCACCTTGCGGCGGGCTACGAGGCCGCCGTCGTCGAGGCGCTCGTCCGGAAGCTCCTGCGTGCCGCCGAGCTGCACGACGCCCCTGCCCTCGTCGTCGTCGGCGGGGTCGCGGCGAACGGGCCGTTGCGCCGGCGCCTGGAGGCCGAGGCCGCCCGGCTCGGGAAGGGGCTCGTCGTGCCGCCGCCCGCCCTGTGCACCGACAACGCGGCCATGATCGGGGCCGCCGCCGCGGCCACCCCAGCCCTCCCGTTCCCCGACTACCTCTCCCTCAACGCCCGAAGCGTCTAGCTCCCAGGTAGCTCGACCTCCCCCTTGACGGGCGGGGGCCACTCTGTGAGAGTGTGCCGGTCCGCCGATTCTCCGGCGGTTCCGGGACGTACCGTTGGAGGGGGAGGGCTTCTTGCTGACGTATCCCAGGTTCGCGAAGGCGTGCTACGCCTTTTTCGCCGTAGCCGTCCTGACGGCCATCCTCAAGCTGAGCATCTCCGGCGCGCAGCCCGCCCCCCTGAAGATGCTGCCTGCCGCCCCGACCGCGAGCGCCGTCGAGCCCGCGACCGGACTACCGCAGGGCCCCGAAGATTCGCGGCTGGGGAGCTTCTCAGACGACGGCGAGGTGCAGCGTCTCGAAACGGTCTCCGCGCGCTCCTCTTCTCGCGAGGACGCCCCCGAAGGGTCCGACGAAGGCCCGGGCTCTCCCTCCGCCGACCCCTCCGTCTTCCGCCGGCCCTCGCTGGACCGTGGCTCCTACGAGCCGGTCTGTGGCGACCTCGGGGACGTGCCGAAGAGCAGCCGGGTGGTCTTCCCGCTGCCGCAGGACTACTTCAACTCCTACGACGACACCTGGGGGGCCGCGCGTCCCCAGGGCGGGCACGAGGGGACCGACCTTATGAGCCCGACGGGCACCCCGGAGTTCGCGCTCACCGACGGCAGGCTCGTCGCCGTGAAGGGCTCGAACGAGAACGGCTGGAACAAGCTGGGCGGCTACACGGTCATGCTCGAGGCCGCGGACGACGTCGGCCCCATAAAGAAGGGCGACCTCTTCTACTACGCTCACATGGATCGGGAGAGCTCGCTCCCTGTGGGTACCCGGGTCCGGGCGGGGCAGAGGATCGGCACGGCCGGCGACACGGGGGAGGGGCCGGAGGTCACGCGCGGCAAGTTCCCGCCGCACCTCCACCTCGGCTGGTACGATGCGGCCCTCTCCGAAGAACGCTCGGAGGACGAGTCCGGCGCGATGAACCCCTACCCGCTGCTCCTGTGGCTCGAAAGGAACGGCGGCGCCGTCTCCGGCGGCACGGACGCCTCGTACTGCCAGGCCCCCCAGAGCCCGAACCCCACCCCCTCGACCGGCGAGCCCGACTGGCCCACCCCGTCCTCCCCCGGCGCGAGGCCCGACCTCGACACCGGCGGCCAGAACGCGAGCCCCGAGATCCGGAACGACAACCACCACCACGCACGCCCGAAGCAAGACCACGACAAAGACCACCCGAAGCAGGACCACCGCAAAGACCACCCGAAACACGACGGCGACGAGGGACAGGTCGGAGACGGAGAGCAGGCAGGGGGCGACGAGGCCGAGAAGAAGCCCGGAGGGGCCGGCGAAGGGCCTGAGAAGCCTTCGTTGCAAGAGAAGCTGAAGGCGAAGATGGACGCCATAATGCGCGGCCTTCCGAACCCGAGCGTCGACCGCACCGTCCCGGAACGCGGGGGCGAGGAACGACAGGGCGGCAAGAAGGATAACGGCCGCGGGGGCGGCAAGCAGGACGATAAGAAGCAAAGGGAGAAACCGCAGCGCAGGGACCGCCCGGTCGAGGTGCGCCGCGAGAAGCAGCCCGCCCCGCTGGGGGAGACCCCGAAGAAGCCCGCCCCTGCGGTCGCCATCCCCGACCGCCAGACGCGTCCCGCCCCCGAGGAGACCGGTGAGCAGTCTGGCCCCACAAAGGAGGAACCGAAGGCAACCACGCCCCCGGAGAGCCCGATCGGAGAGACCGAACCTCCCCCGCGAGCCGGAGAGGACGAACCCATCGAGGTCCCGCTACCGCAAAGCGAAACCATTTCCGAGCCCGCTCAGGCCGTAAGCACGGCGGAGAAGCCGTGCCGGGCGTCGAGCCAGATCAGAAGGAGTAGCCGATCGGGGCGGGGACGGACCATCGGGCTCCGCCTCACGTGTGTCTAGGCCTCGTCGGAGGAGAGGGCCCTCTCGCGGTCCTCTCCGGTCAGGATCTCGCTCCGGGCGCACTCGATGCAGGTAGCGTGCACATTCTTAGGATGGTCCTTAACGTAGACGAAGACCATCCTCTTCGGCACGCGGTAGAGGATGTGAGTCGTGTTCTTGGCGCATGCTTGGCATGGACGCTCCTCGCGTCCGAGCTCCTTCGGGATCCTGCTCAAGCCCGGCAGCTTGTCCGTGCGAAACACACCCCGGGACACGTCGTAAGTCTTTCTCATGGTTTGAATTGTAACGCGGCGCGGACTATACTTCGGGAGTCGGCACTCTCCGTCCGAGAGTGCCGAAGTGCGGTTTACCCGCGGAGAATTTGCAGTCTAGCAAAGGAGACACGAGTGGCACACAAAGAGATAAGGTTCAACACCGATGCTCGGTCCGCGCTCGAGGCGGGCGTAAACAAGCTCGCCAACGCGGTGAAGGTGACGCTAGGTCCCAAGGGCCAGTACGTCGTACTCGACAAGAAGTTTGGTTCGCCGACCATCACCAACGACGGTGTCACGATCGCTCGTGAGATCGAGCTCGAGGACATCTTCGAGAACCAGGGCGCGCAGCTTGTAAAGGAGGTCGCGACCAAGACCAACGACGTCGCGGGCGACGGTACGACGACGGCGACGGTGCTCGCTCAGATTATCGTGCGCGAGGGCCTCAAGAACGTCGCGGCCGGCGCGAACCCGGTCATCCTGAGGGCCGGCATCGACAAGGCCGTCTCCAGCGCGGTCGAGGCGATTCGGGGCCAGGCGCAGGACATCTCCGAGAAGGACGAGATCTCCCGCGTCGGTGCCATCTCCGCACGGAGCGAGGAGATCGGCAACGTCATCGCCGAGGCTATCGACAAGGTCGGCAAGGACGGCGTCGTGAACGTCGAGGAGTCCAACACCTTCGGGATGGACCTCGAGTTCACCGAGGGCATGCAGTTCGACAAGGGCTACCTCTCGCCGTACTTCGTGACGGACCAGGAGAGGATGGAGGTCGTGCTCGACGACCCGTTCATCCTTATCGCCAACCAGAAGATCGGGAACGTCCAGGACGTCCTGCCGGTCCTCAACTCGGTGATGCAGTCGAGCCGTCCCTTGCTCATCATCTCCGAGGACGTCGAGGGCGAGGCGCTCGCCACCCTTATCGTCAACAAGCTTCGCGGCACGTTCACCGCGGCGGCCGTCAAGGCCCCGGGCTTCGGTGACCGGCGCAAGAGGATGATGGAGGACATCGCGATCCTCACCGGCGGCGAGGTCATTACTGAAGAGCTCGGCCTCAAGCTCGAGAACACCCAGCTCAACCAGCTCGGTCGGGCCCGCAAGGTCGTCATCACCAAGGACAACACCGTCATCGTCGACGGCGACGGCGACACCGAGAAGATCAAGGGCCGGATCAACCAGATCCGCGCCGAGCTCGAGAACACCGACTCGGACTTCGACCGTGAGAAGCTGCAGGAGCGTCTGGCGAAGCTCGCCGGTGGCGTTGCGGTCATCAAGGTTGGTGCCGCTACCGAGACGGAGCTCAAGGAGCGCAAGCACCGCGTCGAGGACGCCCTCAGCGCGACCCGTGCGGCCCTCGAGGAAGGCATCGTCCCCGGCGGTGGTGTGGCGCTGTTGAAGGCGCAGTCCTCCGTGGGCGAGCTCGTCGAGACCCTCGACGGCGACGAGCGGACCGGCGCCAGGATCATCCACCGCGCTCTGGAGGAGCCGATCCGCCAGATCTCCGTGAACGCCGGGGCCGACGGCTCCATCGTCGTGGACAAGGTCCGCGAGCAGAACGGACTGGGCTTCAACGCCCTGACCGGCGTGTACGAGGACCTGATCTCGGCCGGCGTCGTCGACCCGGCGATGGTCACCCGTAGCGCCCTGCAGAACGCGGCCTCCATCGGCAGCCTCATCGTCACCACCGACGTCGTGGTGGCCGAGCCCGAGGACGAGGCCCCGGCCGGTATGCCCGGCGGCATGGGCGGCATGATGTAAGGAGTTTCCTAAAGGGAGCTTCTCCGGGCGGCGTCCTTCGGGGCGCCGCCCTTTTGTTTCGGGAGGAACAATAAGGGTAAAATTCACCGCCAACAGGAGACCGTGGGCTGGGAAAGGATGTTGCGGATGCGGGGAGGAACCGTCAACCTCGTGATCACCGTCGTGGTCATAATCGTCCTCGTTCTAGTCATAGCGCGGCTCCTCTTGGGCACGTAGGTTGGGAAGCCGATCGGGGAGGTGAGAGCATGCGTGGAGGAGTAGGCGGAATCATCACTATTCTGGTGGTCATTATCCTGGTAATCGTGGTCCTGAGGTTGCTAGGCGTGATCTAAACCCCCGCCTTGTAATCGGGGACACCGGAGTGTAACCTAGGTCCAATATTGCGGTACCTGGCGTATGAAATGCGACGAAAGCCCACGGGCGAGATCCCGTGGGCTTTCGTGTACCCCCGGTGGGCTCCGAGAAAGGTGGTTACTCCTCTATGGATATAGAAATAGGTAAGGGAAAGACGGCTCGGCGGGCGTACGGGCTCGACGAGATTGCTATCGTCCCGAGCCGGAGGACGCGTGACCCGCAGGACGTGGATATCTCCTGGCGCCTCGGTAACCTACAGATGGATCTACCCTGCATGGCGAGCGCGCTGGACGCGGCGGTAGACCCGAAGACGGCCGGGATCATAGGCCGCCTGGGCGGGCTGGCGGTGCTGAACCTCGAGGGCCTGCAGACGCGGTACGAGGACCCGGGTCCGATCTTCGAGGAGATAGCGAGCCTCCCCGGACATAAGGCCACCCGCGTAATGCAGGAGCTCTACACCGAGCCCATCAAGGACGAGCTCGTGTTCCGGCGCGTCCAGGAGATAAAGGACCAGGGCGTTATAGCGGCCGCCTCCCTGACCCCGCAGAGGGTCGAACGCTACCACGGCGCCGCCATCGAGGCCGGCCTCGACGTCCTCGTCGTCCAGGGGACCGTCGTCTCCGCCGAGCACGTCTCCAAGACCGTCGAGCCCCTGAATTTGATGGAGTTTATCCCGCGTTTGAACGTCCCCGTCGTCGTGGGCGGCTGCGCGAGCTACTCGACCGCGCTGCACCTTATGCGGACCGGGGCCGTCGGCGTTCTGGTAGGGGTCGGCCCTGGCCGGATCTGCACCACGCGTGGTGTCCTCGGCATCGGTGTCCCGCAGGCGACAGCCATCGCTGACGCCGCCGCTGCCCGGATGCGTCACTACCTGGAGACCGGCGAGTACGTCAACGTCATCGCCGACGGCGGGATGCGGACCGGCGGCGACATCGCCAAGGCCGTAACCTGCGGCGCCGACGCCGTCATGCTCGGGAGCGCGTTCGCCAAGTCCGAGGAGGCGCCCGGCCGCGGGCACTCTTGGGGGATGGCGACCTTCCACCCGACGCTGCCGCGGGGGACCAGGATCAAGACGAGCATCACCGGTACGATAGAAGAGATCCTGACCGGCCCGGCCCACGAGAACGATGGGACGCGCAACCTCATGGGGGCGCTTCGGACCAGCATGGCGACCACGGGCTACCAGAACATCAAGGAGTTCCAGAAGGCCGAGGTCATGGTGGCGCCGGCCCTGCACACCGAGGGCAAGCACGAGCAGATCTCTCAGCAAGTCGGGATGGGCTAGGGGGGCCTCTGCCTTGATCCTCGTCCTGGACTTCGGTGGGCAGTACGCCCAGCTTATAGCCCGGCGCGTCCGCGAGGCGCGCGTCTACTCCGAGCTTATCCCCTACGACACCCCCGTCGAGGAGATCCTCGCCCGCGAGCCCGAGGGGATCATCCTCTCCGGCGGCCCGAACAGCGTCTACGGCGAGGGCGCGCCCAGGGTGGACGGGCGGCTCTTCGAGCTCGGTACGCCCACCCTTGGCATCTGCTACGGGATGCAGCTTATGGCATTGGAGATGGGCGGCAAGGTCGAGCCCGTCGAGGTCCGGGAGTACGGGCGCTCGGATCTGCACGTGAAGGACCACGGACTGCTCTTCTCGGGGCTCCCCGACGAGCAGAAGGCGTGGACGAGCCATGGCGACGCCGTCCTCGCCCCGCCCGAGGGGTTCCGGGTGACGGCCGAGACCCCGTCCATCCCCATCGTCGCCTTCGAGGAGCCGGAGAAGGGCTTCTTCGGGGTGCAGTTTCACCCGGAGGTCAAGCACTCCGAGTACGGGATGGACGTCCTCAAGAACTTCCTCTTCGAGGTCTGCGGCTGCACCCCCGACTGGACCCCGGTCAACATCATCACCGACGCGGTCGAGAGGGTAAGGGAGAGGGTGGGGGACCGGCGTGCGATCATCGGCCTCTCCGGCGGCGTCGACTCGGCGACGGCCGCGATGCTCGTACACCGGGCGATAGGGGACAACCTGACCGCCGTCTTCGTGGACCACGGGCTTCTGAGACAGAACGAGGCCGAGCAGGTCGTCGAGGCGTTCGGCAAGAACTCGGACGTGCCGCTCGTACACGTCGACGCCAGCGAGCGTTTCCTGAACAAGCTCGCCGGGGTCACCGATCCGGAGGCGAAGCGCAAGATCATCGGCGAGGAGTTTATTCGCACCTTCGAGGAGGAGGCCGGCAAGATCGCCGAGAACGCCACGTTCCTCGTGCAGGGGACGCTCTACTCGGACGTTATCGAGAGCGGCACGCGGGATGCGGCGAAGATAAAGAGCCACCACAACGTCGGCGGGCTGCCGGAGATCATGGACCTCGACCTCGTCGAGCCCTTGCGGAGCCTCTTCAAGGACGAGGTGCGGGTCGTGGCGGCGGAGCTCGGGATGCCCGAGCGGATGGTGTGGCGCCAGCCCTTCCCGGGGCCGGGGCTCGCCATACGCATCATCGGGGACGTGACGCGCGAGCGGCTGGAGATTTTGCGCAAGGCCGACTTCGTTCTTCAGGACGAGATCCGCAACGCCGGTCTCTACCGCGACCTGTGGCAGAGCTTCGCCGTCCTGCCGGCCATCCACTCCGTCGGCGTGATGGGCGACGCGAGGACGTACGCTTACCCGATCATGATCCGGGCCGTCACCTCCGACGACGCGATGACTGCAGACTGGGCCCGGCTCCCCTACGATCTCCTCGAACGGGTGAGCAACCGCATCATCAACGAGGTCCCCGGCGTGAACAGGGTTGCCCTCGACATCACCAGCAAGCCCCCCGGCACGATCGAGTGGGAGTAGGGGCCGGGACTTCTCGGCGGTGACGGAACCTGGCGGAATCTTGGCGCTCTTCGAGCGGTTCCTGCGGCGAAGGAGCCCTCCCCGGGTGGAGCGGCCCGAGCCAGCCGCCCCTCCGCCGGAGGGCGCCTTGCGCGTAATGACGTTCAACGTGCGGGGCTCGTACCACCGCGACGGGGAGAACGCTTGGAGGCGTCGCGCGGCGCTGAACGTACGCACGATATTGCACCAGGGGCCGGACCTGATCGCCTTTCAGGAGCTACAAGACGGCAACGCGCGTTTCTACGATCGGGAGCTGACCGGCTACGAGCACGTGCTCGGACACCGCTACGAGAACCGACCGCCCCACGCCTACAACGCCATCTGCTGGAATCCGGCTGGCCTGGAAATGCTGGACGCCGGGGGCTTCTGGCTCAGCGAGACGCCCGGGCGCTTCTCCGGCTCGTGGGAGACCCGCCAGATCCGCTCGGCGAACTGGGTGCGGTTCTGCCCCGTCTCCGGAGGACCGGAGTTTGTGCACATAAACACGCACCTCGACCACGTCAGCGGGAGGGCACGCGTCAGGGGGAGCGCGCTTATCCTGGAGTGGCTCGACGGGCTCGAGGCAGGTGGTGCACCCGTGCTGTTGACGGGGGACTTCAACTGCGAGCCCTCCTCAAAGGCCCGTGACATCTTCGCCGACGCCGGCTTCGTGGACGCCCATATCTGCGCCGGTCACGAGCCCGCCAAGACCTTTCACGCCTTCAGGGGCGACGGCTTCCGGGGGCGCGATCCGTCGAAGGAACACCGCATAGATTGGGTCCTCTTGCGCGACGGCTCGCGGGGGGAGCGGTGGGCGGTGAAGGGCTACTCCATCGTGCGCGACGCCGAGCCGCCCCTGTATCCGAGCGACCACTACCCCGTGATCGCGGACCTCACCCTCCAAGCCCCGGGGCCCACAGCCTAGACGAGCGGATGGACGGTGGGCCTTGGGGCGAGGTTTCGGCTCAACGCGTCTTCGACGGCTTCGAGCATCGCCGGATCGAACTGGGTCCCGGCTCCCAGGTTGAGCCGCTCGATGGCCTCTGCGTGGCTTAAGGCGCTCTGGTAGGGTCGCTCGTTCGTCATCGCGTCGTAGGCGTCCACCACGCAGATCAGGCGTGCCTCGACTGGGATCTCGGTGCCCGCGAGGCCCGAGGGGTAGCCCCGTCCGTCGAACCTCTCGTGGTGGGCGAGGATCGCCGCCCTCACGGGTCCGAAGCCCGCGATGCTTTCGAGCAGGTCGGCTCCTACCGCGGGATGCCGGCGGACGGCCCTCCACTCCGGCGCGCTCAACCTGCCCGGTTTGTGTAGTATCGAGCGGGGGACGGCTAGCTTACCGATGTCGTGCAGGACGGCAACCTGGCGAACTTTCGAGACATCTCTCACCCCCAACTCCAACGCCACCCTGGTGGCGAGCGCGCACGTGCGCTCGGCGTGCTCTCCGGTCCCCTTCTCATGTACGCGGAGGGCCAGGGCCAGGGCACGCAAGTAGGCGTCGGTGACGGCCGGTGACGTGGGCGAGACGGGCCTATGCGTGCCTTGCTCGTCGGCCTTTATCATGGTTTCTGTTCCAAGCACGATTGGTCCCTCCGCTCCGTTCTGGCGGCCCGCGACGGCGGTCGTCCCGAGGCTTCTGCTTCCGCTTGCGTCCACCCCGA